>CALFNL010000033.1 GCA_937902875.1 uncultured Bacteroidota bacterium
GATCACTAAATAGTCCTTTGAAATACTGTGGGGTGATGAAATTTTTGGCAGACATGCCCTCTTGTCTCGGGGGTGCGGGTAACGGGAAAAACTTAGCATAGAGCCGGTTCCGCCCAAAAGCGGGGCCGACAGGGGTTGACCACCAAACTTTGTGCTATAGCTAATCGCCGCGTGGAGGTTCGAGTCCTCCCCCTACAGCTAAAAAATTAAAGCCTTTGCGTATTATCTGCAAAGGCTTTTTTTGTTGGGATTTACCAGATCTCACGCTAAAGCATCTTCTTCGTTTTTTCTGGTTATCACGGTTTCGACTTAAATGCGACTTGTTTTGCATTAAGTATTCTTCCTAACTTGGAGCTCCCGAAATTATTACAGCATGGGAATCTATTACTTTGCCTGACTTTTCATCCCGCGAATTACCTTCTTCTCCCTGCATCAGTCTTCCACAACATCTGCTCACCATTTTCATTTAACTTTGCCGGCCATGGGCCACAAAAAACTCTTACGCTTTGAAGAGATCAAAACATTCCCTAACGTGTTGCAATATCCGCAGGGCATGCGTGGGGAATGGAACAGGTTTTTTCAGAATTCCAATCCCATTACGCTTGAACTGGCCTGTGGCAAAGGGGAATATGTTTTGGGCCTGGGTCGTCTTTATCCCAACCGCAATTTCATTGGAGTTGACCTCAAGGGCAACCGCATTTGGGTGGGTGCCAGAAAGAGTCTCGATGAAGGTTTGCAGAATGTGGCTTTTCTCCGTACTCAAATTGATATGCTCGCCGGCTATTTTGCACCGGAAGAAGTGAATGAGATTTGGATCACCTTCCCTGATCCTCAATTGCGCAAATCAAGAGCGCGAAAAAGATTGACTCATCCCCGATTCCTGAGACTCTATCAACAGGTCCTCAAGAGGGGCGGCCTGATTCACCTGAAAACCGATTCCCCCGATCTCTATCGTTTTACTAAATTGGTGGCTGACCTATATGGCATCACCCTATTGGAGGATATTGAAGACCTGAGTCTTGTTCCTCAACCCAGGGAGGAATTAAAAATCACCACCCATTATGAAATGCTGGACATTGCACAATCTAACAGAGTGCATTACCTGCAATTTCGATTGCCTGATGATATACCCAATGAAAAAGACGAAATATTAAAACAGATGATCCGTGAAGAACCCATTATTTGAAGGCTCAGATTTTTATTACAACAGTCGGGGCCTTATGGTGCTGACGGCAGCATACCTCCTTCGCAAAGGCTCCTGCTGCGGGAATGGATGCCTTCATTGCCCCTACGACTACGAAAATGTACCGGAACCGCGGCGCAGGTTGCTGCAAAAAGAGAGAAACACGGAAATCAATCAGCCTAATACAAGACCGGTATCTTGAATATGAATACATTTTTAAGCGGCCGGAATAGCCATGAAGCGTCAAAAAATAATTCAGACTCGTAATAAACGGACTGGTTTCATTAAGCCAGTGAGGAATGCCAGTGATTCCTTTTTTGTAATCGTGTATGATATTGTTCGCAGGATTCCAAAAGGACGGGTTACTTCCTATGGCGCCATCGCCGAATTCGCGGGCGCCAAATTATCTGCTCGTATGGTGGGCTGGGCCATGAACGCGGCTCATGTGGCCATTCCATCAATACCGGCTCATCGCGTGGTAAACCGAAATGGCCTTCTCACTGGCAGACACCATTTTGGAACCCCCACCTTAATGGCGGATCTGCTCAGAAGCGAGGGAGTAAAAGTGAAAGACGATCAGGTGGTTGATTTCAAGAAAATATTCTGGGATCCCACAAAGGAGTTAGTATGAATTCTTTTGCCAGCGATTGTGATAGCCTGCACAAACCGCCTGGGAACTAAGGTTTGATGATAGG
>CALFNL010000034.1 GCA_937902875.1 uncultured Bacteroidota bacterium
AACGCGGATTGCGCGGAGAAATACATAACGCGGATTGCGCGGAGAAATACATAACACGGATTGGCGCGGAGGAGGCAAGGAAAGAAACGGAGAAAGACTGTGGTTTTCTCTGCATTAGCTCTGAATAAATCCGGGTTACTTCTATGTAAATCCCAGATATGTCTGTCTGCATCTGTGTTCCAATTTATTTAAGTGTAATTTTGTAACCTTTAGGCATTGCAGAACTCTAATAGCATGATTCATGGACAAAATGAATAATCAGGAACCTAATTTAACGGAGTCCATTTCTGATAAGGAAGTCATCACCAGGGTGTTGCAGGGTGAGAAGAACCTCTATTCCATAATTGTCCGTAGGTATAACCAGCGCCTTTACAGGGTTGCAATGGGTATTATAGACGATGACGCTGAGGTGGAAGATATCATGCAGGTGGCATATATAAAGGCCTATGAAAACCTCGGGCAATTTGGATTCAAATCAGCATTTTCAACCTGGCTTACCAAGATTCTCATAAATGAAAGTCTGTTAAGACTTAAGAATAGAAAAAAGTCTTTGCATCTTGCGAATGCCGATACAGGGTATAATGAAATGTTTCAACAGCAAATAATGGACGCACAAACCCCGCTACATCAAGTGCTCAACACAGAGTTAAGATCGGTTCTGGAAAAAGCCATCTGTGAGCTGCCTGAAAAATACAGGGCAGTCTTCGTTATGCGTGAAGTTGAAAGAATGAGCATAGCGGAAACACAAGCCTGCCTAGATATCACCGCGATCAATGTAAAGGTGAGGCTGAATCGCGCCAAAGCCCTACTCCGCAATAGACTGAATGACTATTGCAAGAAAGAAGACCTCCTTCATTTCCACCTGAGCCGCTGCGATCGCATGGTCGATAGCGTGATGAAAGCGATCGAAAAAATGTAATGGATATTCTACTACTTTCCCCGTAAATTTCAGATCAAATTAAGGTGTTGACCAGGATATTTCTTTGGCCCCGTCCATTTGCGACCCACATCTTTGATCTACATTGCAGGGCACCCCGGGCATGAAAGTTTCAAACCTGGTTCCGGTTTAAATCCTTATTCGAAAATGGATAATTGCACAGGCTTTGGTTGCCGCAGAACGGGGCTAATGATTCCTGCATCCCGACCCGAATTCTTGATTTCATATACGGAAGTCTCCACATACCTGGACGCAACGATAATACTTGTTTCGGCAGCGAAAGGCCTGAACATCTTCTCAACTAAATGAGGGTCATTATTGTTTTTTGAAAGATGAGACAGAATAAGATGGCTCAGGCCCGGAGCACGGTGTTCCCTGAAAAGCTGTAAGGCTGCCGCATTTGATAAATGCCCCTTTTCTCCTCGGATGCGTTTTTTAAGATGGATGGGATAGCCCCCTGCCTCCAGCATGTCTTCATCGTAGTTGGATTCGAGGAAAGCGGCGCTGCATTGCTTGAAATAATGAGTGATCTGTTCGCAGGGCTGGCCTATATCCGTGAATATGCCCACTTTCACTGAATGGCATTCTACCATGAAACTGTGCGGATCGGCCGCGTCATGCAATTTGGGAAACGCGTGGATGGAAAGGTCACCAATCGATACAGGATCTTTTTGGCTGAAGATTGCAATCCTGTTTCTATCAATAGAAAGACCGCTGTTTTTTAATGTTTCGGTGCTGATATGAACGGGTAGATTGTATTTCTTCGAGATTGTCTGTATTCCTGAAATATGATCCGAATGTTCGTGAGAAATAAAGACGGCTTTCAGCTTATTCATGGATAATCCCAATCGTTTCATTCGTTTTTCAGTCTCTCTGCAGGAAATTCCGGCATCTATCAGCACTGCTTCATTGCTGTTACCCACATAATAGCAATTGCCATTGCTCCCTGAATTCAACGAGGCCATAAATAATGACATGCCCCAAAGTAAAATGATATCTCTTATTTAGCAAAACTTTACAAGAGAAATCTGGTGGCTGCCCATTTACTCAAGAAGTAATCACGCTAAACCTAAGGAAATTACCAGGGGTCCAGAGCCGGCGAAATAAGAACCTGACCTTGTGGCTAAGAGTGGCAAAACTAATTTATTGAATAGAATAGGCTGGAAATTGTACTTGTGGCTCCCCCAGGGAGGATTCCGCAAGGCGGTTTGGTATTTTAACGTACCTTGCAATTCCTGCCAAACTATCGGAATCCCACTTTACGCTGCGTTCAATTGACAAACAAGAGTATCGCCTCATTCCGGTTCTTTTTGAGCATATTATTCAAGTTATTAAATCAAAGATCATGGTCAAGTTTGTGGTTTCCAAGAATAAGAACGGCGAATACCAGTTTAATCTCATCCTGGAAAACGGAAAAGTCATCCTTACCGGCGGCGGATTCAGCGACAGGGCAAGTTGCGAAAAGGCAATAGATTCGGTTCGCAACTATGCGAGAGATTACAGCCGCTACGAAAGAAAAACTTCTTCCGAAAATAAGAGTTATTTCAATCTGAAGTCAGGCAATGGAAAAGTGATTGCCACCAGTGAATTGTATGACGCTGCTTCCGGGAGGGATAGCGGGGTTGCCTCAGTAAATCAGTTCGCCCCAACGGCTAAAATCGAGGACATCACTGAGTAACGACGAAAGAATATTCCTGGCTTTTGTGCCAGGTTTAAATGCAGGAGTAATTTGGATATGGATTATAGCCCTTATTCTTTACCGTAAAATGAACTAAATTGGATCGCAGATTTTCTGTTTCATTTTTATCGGTATGAGATTCCTAAAACTGCTTTTCATTTGTACAATCTTTTGCTGCCTCGGTTTACCAATATTTTCGCAGCAGCGCAGCCCAAAATTCAGAGTTATTGCCTTTTATACCGGGAGGGAAGACCTGGCCCATATCAGCTTTTTGCATGAAGCCAATAACTGGTTTCCAAAGATGGGAGCCAAATATGGCTTTCAATATGATTCAACCAATGATTGGAAAAATCTCAACTCGAAATTTCTTTATGCATACCAGGTAGTGATTTTTTTAGATACCCGTCCGGATTCTCCTGCGCAAAGGGAGGCATTCCGTGAATTCATGGATCATGGAGGCGCATGGATGGGATTTCATTTCTCCGGATTCGCTCTCACCCCTTCGGCCTTTCCGCAAAATTGGGATTGGTATCACAATCAATTCCTGGGTGCCGGACAATACAAGAGTAATACCTGGAGGCCCACATCGGCCATCCTGAGAGTGGAAGATCCTAAGCATCCTTCCACAAGGCATTTGCCTCCAACTTTCAAATCCGCGCCAAGTGAATGGTACCGATGGGAAAATAATCTAAGAAACAATCCTGATATCAAAGTTTTGCTGTCCATCGACTCCTCGAGTTTCCCTCTTGGAACCGGACCAAAACCTTACGAAATCTGGCATAGTGGCGATTATCCTGTTGTGTGGACTAATATTCACTATAGAATGGTATACATGAATATGGGCCACAACGATATGGACTATGAACACAGCACGAATAAAACCTTGTCACATACATTTGATAATGAAATTCAAAATCGCATGATACTTGACGCGCTGCTTTGGCTGGGAAAGAGTGGAAAATTAAAAACAGAGGCTTCGCACTGATCAGAAAAGCTAATAATACGATTTGGAATAGAGGGACTTTCCTCTGCGGATCTGTCTTCATCAGCCTTCATTGATTGCAAACCTTCATGAAAATACAAGTCTGAAAATTGCGATCATTTGAATGCGCCTGCATATTTGGTTTTTTTAGAGTTCAGGGTCGATGTTTTGATCCATTAAACTTCGATGCATTATTAAGGAGAATGGGTGGGGCAGAAATTTTCTTTTGATGAGAAGCCGTAGTAGAGAGTCGGGGACTACCGTAATGTTCTATATTCCCATTGCCATGCCCTTTGATCAATTTGAATTTTCCATTGAACATCATTCCAATTTTATAATCTCCGAAGGCGCGGATCTGAATATCCAACTGGCTATTCCCCCTGATGAAATAGGCATTTCCCTTTTTCCCCGAGGCCGGGATGATTCCGGCAAATGAAATGAAGGGCAATACATTTTTTAAGCGTCGGTCTTCATGAGTTTCGATATCATTTCCTTTTTCATTCATCAGGCGCCGCCCCGATTTCAGGTCTGTTATTTGTTCCACTTTCACGTTATTGCCATAAATGAGAATCGTATTGATGGCAATGGCACCTTCCGCAAGCAGTGATTGGGGCAATCTGTCTTTTTTGCCCACCACGGAGAGGGGAGCCGCTACAATCCGGCCTCCGCTACCGGGGTCACCAAACCAGGTTCCCATGGATCCGGCCATCAAGTATGACCAGCTCCCGGTAGTTGCGTTTATTAGTATAAAATTCTGGTGTGTGTCATAAAAATCTTTTCCATCTGTGCCGGCCACATAGTAAGAGCGGTTGGGGTCATACACATAAATCTTCCTGGTATTCCCAATCTGTTCAATTGCATAGGGTACTATCACGTGTCCCGAATCACCGGTTATGCCGCCCTGGCTGCCGCTGATACAGATCACGGGTTGATCGTCTTTCGAAAGGAATTCCTGTACTTTCAGGTAGGCATAGTTGCCGTTTCGCAGTTCATTTGCGGCGAGCACGTCAAGCATGAATGAAAGAAATCCATGATTGATCTGATTGCCATGGGTTATTTCAATGGCAGTTTCCAGGTTAGGATCGTCGGGCCTGCCCACACCGCTATAAACGTAAGGTGGATGACAAAAGCCCAGATGTCCTCCATTTTTCATTATGAGCATGGCCATTACGTCCATACCATAGCAGAGACCGGGCGCCGCTAATTTGGTTTGATAAAGCGCATCGTAAAAAAAACCGTCAAAGTCGGCTGACGGTGCGGGAGCCACGCCAATAAAAGTTTCCCGGAATAAATCCCAGCTCAGGGTATCCTTGGTAAAATTGTCGAAGAACCAGGTATTGTCTCTCACCCATGCGGGGTCCTGTGCTGAAATCCTTTTGGGATTAGTCACAATCAGCATGATCAGTAATAGCACCGGCAATTTGGCTTTCATGGTTTTTATTTTTTTGGCAGTAAGCGATTCATCAATCTGAATTTGGTTTATGATGTTTGTTAATCAGGGTGTGAAGGATTGCGGCGGCGACAATTGCGACAACCGGCCGCTATTCAATAATAATCCTATACGATACCAATAAGTATTGCCCTGAACCACATGTGTATCTACAAATGAATTCCCTTTCACAGGTGCTGTAACCACAGGCAGGAAAGGGCCCACTGCGGAATTGCCGCGATATACTATGAACCCCATGTGTTCAGCAGCATTGAAAATTGGCGACCACTGCAGTATCGCGCCACAGGGAACCGCCTGTTTGCTGATCATATCCAGTACCGGCGCTGGCGGTATTTTTCTCGTGAAGCTGAAAGTGCTGATGGGAGCTGCTTTAGACAGCGGTGTTTCGTTGCCGTCGTAGTCAATCCCCACTACCAGGTACCAGTATGTGAGCTTGGGCTCAATTTTTTTATCCTCAAAAAATCCCTGGCTCATCCAGGGCGTGGCCTGTACCGAGATCTTATCGCAGGGCGCGAGGCCGGGTGCTTTGTAGGGCGAAGTGAGGATTTTCGGCAGAGCAGGCGGGAGTTCAATGGTCATGCCTCCAACCCAACTGTAAGCAGTAAGCGCAGGCTCATTGGCCGGATTGGTTCCCTGTGCCCGGTACACATGATAAGCCCTCGTGTCCTGTGTAGGAGGTCCCATCCATTCAACTCTGATTTGATCTGCCTGAGCGAATAAACCCGAAATCAATGCAGGTTCGGGTGGCGTGAGGTCGTGCAGCCTTTGGCAGAGGATCTGCGCGCGTTCCGCAGGAGAGGGGATCGGGAAGGCGCCGCTGATATTGTCTGAAGAGTCTTTCGCTTTTATCCAATAAGCATAGCAAAGTGGTGAACCGGCTGGAATAGTATGATCTTCGAAATAAAATTTTCCGGCTGCCATCGCTCTTTTCGCGGAATCCTGGGTGATTTCTCCGAGGAAAACAAAAGGACCGCTGCAGGGACAGGGAAGCCTGGGATTTTCCCTGCCCTGATCTGGATTGTTATAATAAGTATATCCATTGTTTGAATATGCATAGTTGGTGCCTTCTTTTGGCTGTTTGGGATTGGAGGGATCATAATTGCTCCATTCAAAACAAGTGTCTTTGGGATTACACTCTGTCCAGGACCCCAGGTGGCATAGACTGCGATATACCATATAACTGGCCATATCGGGTTCAGTATTGAGCTGCCATTTCACAGAAATAAAAGTTTCGGAGCCGGTGGCGGCCAAATTGTTGACGATTGCCGGCGGAGTAATGTCTTTCACTATGGCGGAAACCGCCGATGAATATTGGCTGATATTTCCCGCGGCATCAACGGATCTTATCCGATACCACCAGGTTCTGTTTCCAAACTGACTGCGCAAACCGGGATCATTGTCTGTTGTGTCTTTGGTGCGCTGTCCTTTGAGTGCACTCGTTTCGGCGAATAATACCGAAGGGCTGGTATTAG
>CALFNL010000035.1 GCA_937902875.1 uncultured Bacteroidota bacterium
GGGGCTGAAATTGAAATGATCAATTATCCCAATAGGGAAAATGTGCTGAAACACATTCTGGAACCTGTGAGAAATGACTATGATTTCATTGTAATCGATTGTTCCCCATCCCTGGGCCTCATCACAGTAAATGCATTGACGGCAGCCGACAGCGTGGTGGTTCCGGTGCAGGCCGAATTTTTTGCTTTGGAGGGATTGGGTAAATTATTGAATACAATTAAAATCGTTCAAAGCAGGCTCAATCCGAACCTGGTGATAGAAGGCATATTGATGACAATGTACGACGGCAGGCTTCGCTTATGCAACCAGGTAGTGAACGAAGTGAGGCGCCATTTTGAAGACATGGTTTTTGATACCATCATCCACCGTAATACAAAACTGAGCGAAGCGCCCAGCGTTGGTAAGCCGGCCATATTATACGACGCGGAGAGTAAGGGATCCGTGAACTACCTGAACCTGGCCAAGGAAATCCTGCAAAGAAATAATATGACCAGGATCAGGCAGGAAGAAAGAATTTTAACTTTAGACGATGAGCAACCCGAACAATAAAAAGGACGCCCTTGGCAAAGGCATTCGCTCCCTGCTGCAGAGCATTGACGCGGATCTTAAAACAAATACCGGCGATCTCAAGACCGAAGTGGTGGAAAAAGCCACCGGCATTATTCGTGTGCCCGTTGAACATATTGAAGTCAACCCCCGCCAGCCCCGTCATGATTTTGACGAATCATCCCTCAAGGAACTGGCTTTTTCCATCAAGATGCACGACATTATTCAGCCACTGACCGTGGCTAAAATTGGCGCTGACAAATACCGCATCATAGCAGGTGAAAGAAGGTGGAGAGCGGCAAAGATCGCGGGTTTGAAAGATGTTCCTGTTTATATCCGCCTTGCCAATGACCAGCAATTGCTGGAATTGGCCCTGCTCGAAAATCTACAGAGGGAAAACCTTAATCCCATAGAAATTGCGTTGAGCTACAAGCGCATGATGGAAGAATTAAACTACACCCAGGAACAGGTGGCTGAGAGGATGGGAAAAGAGAGAAGTACGGTGACCAATTATATCCGCTTGCTGAAACTTCCACCAGACATTCAGATAGCTGTTAGAAAGGATACGCTGAGCATGGGCCATGCAAGAGCATTGATAAATGTGGACACGGTTGACCAGCAATTATACATTTTTAATGAAATAAAAAACAAGGGTCTTTCAGTACGCCAAACCGAAGACCTGGTAAGAAAACTGTATAAGGGACACGCTGTTAAAAAATCGGTAAAAGCGGGCCTCCCACCTGCCTTCAGAAAAATAGAGGATAACTTAGCCTCACATTATGGCACCCGCGTAAAAATGCAACACAATAAGAAAGGACATGGGGCCATTACCATTGAGTATTATTCTATCCAGGAGCTCAATGCAATTTTGGAAAAGATGAATGTCCCCGCGAGTTAAGGCCATGAAAAGTTCCCTATACTATCTAATTCTTACGATCATTTGCACCTGCCTTTTGGGCTTAATGCAAATTATGGCCCAAGACTCAACGCATCATATTCCTCCTGCCGATTCCGGCAACTATAAAAGCAAGGTTCAGAAAGATATTTCGGTCACGAAAAAAGTCATCGATACGGCCAGGAAAAGAAGTCCAGCCACAAAAGCGGCAATCCGTTCGGCTATCGTTCCCGGCCTGGGCCAGGTGTATAATAAAAAATACTGGAAGGTTCCGCTGGTTTACGGGGCCATTGCTATTCCGGTATTCACATTTACCTACAATCTTAAATGGTATAAAAAAACCAAATATGCGTATTCAATAAAGTATTATAATGACTCAGCTCATTTCTCAAATATTGATCCAAAACTGCAGCCCCTTTCCGTGGAATCGCTGAAGACTTACAGGAACGATTTCAGGAAGAACCTGGATTATTCGGTACTGGCATTCCTGGTAGTATGGGGTTTGCAGGTTGCCGATGCAGCCGTGGATGCACACCTCAGGGATTTTGATATCAGTGATGACCTTAGCCTGAAACTGAAACCCTGGATTCCGGCTTCCTTCAATGCCGCAGGTCTGAGTCTGGTGCTGAATATCGGCAAGACCCAACCGAAGACGGTTCCAACGCCAAGATGAAAAGCAGGAAGTACCAATGTTATTGCAGGTTGTTAGCGCCGGGAAGCCCAAAACGCACATTGCCCCGGTTGACAATCTTTCATTAATTTTGCGTCTCTATGAAGCAGTCTGCCAAAGGTGATTTATTAAATTCATTGGCAGGCTCATGGCAATCTGCTTATAAATGTCGGTTATAGTGTGGCAGATCCACTGGTAAATACTAATTTATTATGAGAATTGCAATTATCGGTTACGTCAAAATGGGCCAGGCAATTGAGGAAGTTGCTTTAAAGAGAAGGCATTAAATTGTATTAAAGATTTCCATAGACAACACATTTGACAACACCATTGAAAACCTTCGTAAAGCCGATGTGGCCATAGAATTCACAGGGCCCGAAAGCGCATTTGACAATATCAGCAAATGCCAGGAGGCCGGAATTCCGGTGGTGAGTGGATCCACCGGCTGGCTAGACAGGTATGAAGAAGCAGTCTGGAATTGCAAACAGAGTGGAGGAGCCTTGCTTTATGCCAGCAATTTCAGTATTGGGGTAAATATCTTTTTTGAGATCAACAAGAGGCTGGCCCAGCTCATGGCGCCACAAACAGAATACGATGTTGAGATCGAAGAAACCCATCATACCCAAAAGAAAGATACTCCCAGTGGAACGGCCATTACCCTGGCCGCGGAAATATTGGAGGTAAACCCATTCAAGAAAAAATGGGTCAACCATACTGCCACCCGCAAAGATGAATTACAGGTCATAAGCAGGAGAATTGACTCTGTTGTGGGAACCCATAAGGTCAGGTACCATTCCGAGCCTGATGAAATAGAGATCACTCATACTGCTCACAACCGAAAGGGATTTGCTCTGGGAGCCGTTCTGGCCGCTGAATATTTGGCAGGCAGAGTGGGTGTTTACAACATGAAGGATGTGCTGGGATTATAAGAGATCCCCCTATTGCTGACTGCCGCCCCACGAGGCCCATTCCCTGCCGGTTTCCGAGATTTGCGCATAATCTGTATCTAATCCTGAATTATCCTAAATTGCCTTTTGATTAAATGCTGGAATATGCTTTCCAAGAAGACACAATATGCTTTCAAAGCGCTTATGTACATGGCCCAGCATGAGCCTGACGGTCCCGTTTTGATTGCTGAAATATCCAGGAAGAAGAAAATACCCTTGAAATTTTTGGAAAATATTCTTCTTGAACTCAAGCGCGAGGGGATACTGGATAGCAAGAAGGGAAAGGGAGGCGGATATTTTTTTAGGGAAAAACCAAATAAAATAATCCTGGCAAGGATAATGCGTGTACTTGACGGCCCAATTGCCCTGCTTCCCTGTGTGAGCCTGAATTTTTATGAACGCTGCAAAAATTGCGATGAAAAGAATTGCGGACTGCGGGAGACCATGATAACTGTTCGGGATGCCACATTGAAAATACTCGAAAAGAAAACAGTGGAAGACCTTGTTTGATCACTGTTTGGCTACAATCCGTATAGATCCGCCGTTGATGCCCGAATCCTGTGTTTTTTAGTGTGATAAAAATTTCACTGGGAATATAATTCAAATCTTTGCAACAGCACGATGATAATTTCCTGTTTCGAAGAACTTTGAGTGCATCAAATTTAATTGAGTAATGCTAACAACAGTATAGCATGGGGTTGCGTTCTCTGTGTAATCCATACTACTATGAAAAGGCCAACAGTTCTTTTTGTTACATGCCTATTGTGCATCCTACGCGTGCAAGGTCAGGATCAGTTTATGCGCGATGCCGCCGAAAATTCTCATGGTTCGGGGTCCCAACAATTCAGGCTGGGATATGGTTCTCAAACCTGGCAAGCCTTGCTGGAAAGCCAGGGAAAGGGCATCGGCAGCAGTCACGGAACCAGTGCAATTTCCGGAATCAGCATGAAATCCCCTGGCGCTCTCAGTTTCACCTATCTCAGCGATGGCATATATAAATTTGCCTGCGGCATTGAGTTCCTCTATCAGCCAGTGGAAACCCAATATATTTACGGCGATCATTCCAGTATTTCCTACCACAGCCAATATTTTTTGGTGATGCCTGGATTTGAATACCGCTACATCAATCATGAGCAGTTTCAGATCTATTCAGGAATCAGCGCAGGCTTATCTTATGGTATTTCCCACAGCCTGGAGGCTGGCAATAGTTCCAAAGCGGGATTCGCCTTCCAGGGAACTGCCCTGGGATTGAGATGCGGCAATTATGTTGCAGTATTTGGCGAATTGGGATATGGTTGCAGTGGAATCGTTCATGCAGGCCTGAGCTGCCGATTCTAATAGCATTCAGACTATTGATCCGGCCAAGAATTTCATTTCATCAACTCTTCGATTACACTGCCCACGCAGCCACTCGGCATTTGAATCTTCAACATGGCGGCAATGGTAGCGGCAATATCTGTCATGTATACCTGCCTGTTGGTCTTCCCGCTTTTTACATTCCAGCCATACCAAAGCAGTGGAATATGGGCGTCGTAGGGATTCCAGGATCCATGTGTTGTACCAGTATATGAACCGTCGATCCATTGCGGATCAAAGATGATTTGAATGTCGCCGCTCCTTCTCGGAAAATATCCGTTGGTAAACATATCTTTCTGCATCTTGTTCAGGGGCTCCCTTGCCAGGTCATGCAAATTCACTACCCGCGAAATCCCTTCTTTGGTTTGCAGGTAATTGATGATGGTCTTGCTGATCGCTGCTTCATCAAGTTTCAGGGAATCTATGATCAGGTGATTCAGGAACACCTGGTAATTCATTGACCTGACGATTACTTTGTCTGTACCGAATTTATTCTTCATGAGCAGTGTGAGTTCCCGGTTCAATCTTTCCTCGTCAATGGCACCAGCGGGAATCTTGTGTTCCTTTAGAAATGCAGGAACATGTGCCACGCCATGGTCGGCCGACAAAAACAGCAGGTACTGGCCTTTCCCCACCTTTTCATCCAGGAAATTGAGGAAATCACCCAGATCCTTATCCAGTCTGAGATAAGTATCTGCGGCTTCGATGGAATTGGGGCCGAATGAATGTCCCACATAATCGGTAGATGAAAGGCTTATTGCAAGGAAATCTGTTGCCTCATCGTTACCCAGTTGCTCATTGATAAGGGCCGATTTGGCCATTTCCAGCGTGAAAGTATTTCCAAAGGGAGTGGACGCGATGACCCCGAAATTCTTGTCAATAAATTTTTTCAGGTTGTATGGAAAACCTTTTGCCTCCGCGCCAAAGACTTTGAATTCATAGTCCTTCTCATCTTCTGTGCTTTGCAGATAAGCATTCAGAGGGTAAAGTGTATTCCATCCCTGATTATAATATTGATTTTGTAATTTCCTGCCATTAAAATCTTTTACCCATTGAGGCAGGTCATTCATATAATATGTGGAACTGATCCATTTCCCGCTTTTTCCATCATACCAGTAGGCCGCATTGGCGGAATGCCCGGCAGGTAATATGGCTCCCCGGTCTTTTATGGCGATGACAATCACTTTGCTGTTGAAATTAGTACCAAGCCGCAACTCATCACAAATTGTAGTGGTGAGCACATTCCGGGGGCTCATTTCTCCCGCCGTGCCCTCTGCGCCCACGGTCTTGGCCTCCTTATCTTCGGCACAATAAACATATTTCATGAGATTATTATCCCACCAGCTATTGCCGGTGATCCCGTTGATTGCGGGTACGCTTCCGGTATAGATGCAGGTATGTCCGCAGGCCGTAACAGTAGGTGCATAAGGAATGAATGCATTCTCACAGGAAAAGCCCTGCGCCAGGATTCTCTTGAATCCTCCGGTGGATTGATAGCGGCCAGTGTATCGATACAGATAATCCCATCGCATCTGATCCACCACAATCCCCACTACCAGTTTGGGCCGGAAAGTGGTAGCCTTATTTTCAACTGGTTTTTGAGCCTGGGAACTTACACTGAGAGAAAACAGGGAGAATAAAATAAAAGTTAGAATTGTCCGCATTTGGAAGATTTTGGGTATTATATTTTGAAAACAATTTTTTGCCAATTACAGGGAAAGCGGGTCAGAATTTGAATAAAAAGCATTCAAAACTAATTATACTAGCGAGTTACAATCAGGATCAGAAATTCGAAAGGCCAAATTTATTACCTTTACGCCAGTTTTTCAATATTCTTAATACTTAAATAATATGGCAGATATTTTCGAGAAATTACTGAAAGATATGGGCCCGCTGGGTCAGCATCGTGAAAGAGCGCATGGCTATTTTGCCTTCCCAAAGCTGGAAGGTGAAATAGGAAACAGGATGAAATTCCGCGGTAAGGAAATGATAGTTTGGAGCCTGAACAATTACCTGGGACTCGCCAACCACCCCGACATTCGAAAAGTGGATGCGGAAGCAGCCGCGCAATATGGACTTGCGGCTCCAATGGGAGCCAGGATGATGAGCGGAAATACTATATATCATGAACAATTGGATAAGGAATTGGCCAAATTTGTTCATAAAGAAGACGCTTTGTTATTGAACTATGGCTACCAGGGAATGGTAAGCATCATAGACGCATTGAGCGGCAGGCATGATGTAATTGTATATGATGCTGAGAGCCATGCCTGCATTATTGATGGCTTGCGCCTCCACCCCGGACACAGGTATGTTTTTAAACATAATGATATTGCGGATTGTGAAAAGCAACTGCAAAGGGCAACCGCACTTATTGAAAAACAAAATGCCGGTGGAATTCTGGTTATAACCGAAGGCGTATTCGGAATGGCAGGCGACCAGGGAAACCTTAAAGGAATTGTTGCTCTCAAAGAAAAATATCAATTCCGATTATTGGTTGATGATGCACATGGATTCGGAACTCTTGGTGCAACCGGCGCAGGAGCAGGTGAAGAGCAGGGTGTTCAGGATAAAATTGATCTGTATTTTTCCACATTTGCCAAATCCATGGCCTCTATTGGAGCATTCGTAGCGGGCGATAAAAATATAATTGACTACATACGCTACAATATCCGAAGCCAGATATTTGCCAAGAGCCTTCCAATGCCTTTTGTAATTGGCAATCTCAAGAGGCTGGAATTATTGAGAACCAAACGTGAATTGAAGACTAAACTTTGGGAAATTGCCAGCCATCTTCAAAAGGGTTTGAAGGAAAGAGGCTTTGATATTGGGAATACTGACAGCACTGTAACGCCTGTGTACATGAATGGCGGTGTTGAAGAAGCTACTGCCATGGTGATGGACCTCAGGGAAACCTATCGCATCTTTTGTTCGATCGTAGTATATCCCGTGATCCCTAAAGGACAAATCATATTCAGACTAATACCAACAGCAGTTCATACGCTGGAAGACGTTGAGATCACCCTCAAGGCATTTGCAGAAACCAAGAAGAAATTAGATGCAGGCTTGTATAAAGTGGCCGAAATCCCGGCCATGGCAGATGCATAAATACCTTATAATCAATATAGATTAGTTCATTCTGACCCAACCCGGGGCATGATTCATTCGTATATTAAAAAGTCGAAATGGGTTAAATTTTCTATCCTGCCTGTCAATTAATCCGTTAACAGATTCGTTAATAAGCTAATCCGTTGCTGGAAAGCTTATACCCTAAACCCTAATTTATGAAAAGGCTTTTTGCCTTGATTCTAATCCCCGCCTTATTCTTCCACACGGTTCCCTTGAATGCTCAACGGAAGCAGGATTTCGATTCCGTGCAAGTGTTGCTCAAATTGGGTAAAAAGAGCAAGGCTCAAATTCCTGTTGACTCGGCATTTATCATTTTCGACAAATATGAATTGAATGGAGCGGGCATTGTGTACAAGGTTTACAGGGTTTCATCTAACCATATTGAACTCGAAAATGTACCCAGCGGAAGATATTATATCGACATTTTTTGCTATGGACCTACCAGGCAGCGGCTGACCAAGACCGTTTACCTCAGTTCGCGAAAGAAAATAAATAAGATCAGATTCAGGCCAAAATTGACCGAGCTATATGCCCCGGGAGATGCATTCATTCCTCCCGAAAAAATAAATCCTACCAGGCTCAAGGTCACCCATGAGAGCGGTTTCAAGCCTTAACATCACTGATGACTCTTCATATTACCTTCTATAATTTTCCCTGCCCTGCATTAATTTGCGAGAATTTCCTTTCAGCCCCAGGTATCAAAAAAAACCCCGCCTTCGGCGGGGGCTCTAATCTTAAACCATTAACCATTAAACCTTATCCTATGAAAAACCGAATTTAAAGTCGTTTTTTGGAATATTAAGGTTGCAATGATATAAAATTTTAAATTATTCAGTTAACCGGATGATCATATTTGCGCTAAAATAATATTTGATTCCATTATTCAGGATAAAATGCCTGCAATTAATTGTGGAGTAAATTAAGTAGAATCCTGGCATTTACGACAATCAAAAAGGGCTGGATGGAAATCCTGCCCCGTTTCTAAATCCAATATCCTATGAAAAACCATAGGTATAGACTACCAAACGGGCTGAAAAGTTGCACTGGGTTCTCAAAAACAATAGATGCGGACAGGAGGGCTATTTTGTGAGGGGGAAACAAAAATAAGGGCTGGATAGAAATCCGGCCCCGTTTTAAATCCAATATCCTATGAAAAACCGTTACTATAACGAGTATAATGGCTTCTATATTGTTGTTTGTTAATAATTTATTTCCATGTGGGCTTGAATTTCTGCTGGAATTCCGTGAAGGAAATTTTCCCAAAATAGCCCTCTCCAAAATACTTAAGGATCAGTTCCATTTCTTCGGGTTTCAAATATCCGGGAATAGCCTGGGGCGCGGAGCCATCGGCAGGGAGAATTATAGTGGTGGGAAAAGCCAGGTTGCCCCCTGAGAGATATACTGCAAATTCATTCACCCTGTAATCTGCCCTGAATTTGAATTGCCGGCCTTTCCAGTTTAAGATTTCTTTGGTTTCCGCATCGAGTTTTACGGGGTAAAATTTATCCGAAACATATTTGACCAGATCGGAATTGGTATATGTTTTCTTATCCATTACTTTACACCAGGTACACCAGTTAGTGTAGAGATCAATCATGACAGGTTTCTTCTGGGTCTGCAGTCGCGCTGCAGCTTCAACGAGATTCAGCCATTCCAGTTTCTCGCGATCCTTAGCCGCCGGCTTTAGCAGGGGTTCTCCCGGATTGCTTTTGACCTGGCTTTGCTGGGCGCAGGAAAAAATGGCTATCCATGCAATAGCTACAACAATGCTGAGTTTTTGCATATGTTTTCGTTTATTTACACAAAGATAAAGCACTATTCATGCGAAAAATTGTCATGGCGGTGACAGGAGCAAGTGGGTCTGTATATGCAAAGACGATCCTGGATAAATTGCTTCAAATCAAAGCCCAATGGGATGACCTCGGTGTGGTAATGACGGAAAATGCCAAAGAAGTCTGGTTAACTGAATTGGGTAACCGCGATTATCAAAATTATTCCGTGAAATTTTATGGTCAGCAGGATTTTAGCGCGCCATTTGCATCGGGATCAGGAAGATTCGACAGCATGATCATAATTCCCTGCTCAATGGGAACAATGGGAAGGATCGCCACCGGTGTTTCCAACGATTTAATCACAAGTGCCGCCGACGTAATGCTGAAAGAAAGAAGAAGGCTCATTTGTGTAGTGCGGGATACTCCTTACAACCTGATCCATATCCGGAATATGGAAACGATAACTCTGGCAGGAGGCATCATTTGTCCTGCATCCCCTTCTTTTTACAGCAAACCCCAAACTATTGATGCCGTGGCAGCTACTGTGGCAGACAGGGTATTAGACCTTTGCGGATTTGAAAACAGGAGTTTCAGATGGGGTGGCGAATGAAGAATTAATTACGGCCGTTGGGTGGAAACTGAAATTGAAATTGACCGCATTGCAATAATCACATTCCTGGTTTTCATTGGAAGGTTGTCATTTGCACGCAATAACAAACCGGGAAAATCATTTATGAATTTCAGGAAGATGCATAAAGGCAAAGGACATTCTTATCTTAAGTCAATTACTTCAACTCCGGGATATTTCTTAGGGTCGAAGCTGAACATGGAGTCGTCAATTTTGGCATTGGGAGAAAATTTACTAACCATATAAGAATAGCGATTGCCGTTTTTTTCGAACACTTTGGTTCCTACAATATTCCTGGTTGCTTTATCAATAAACACCAACGCTTTGAAAAAAGCCTTGGTTTTATCAACGGGTGTGAGTTCTATTTCCTGGATTGTCTTCCCTCCCTGTTTCTTATCGGCATTCTGCTTATACAGGAAGTCCTTGTCATAAAAATTACTGAATAGTTTTTGGGGAGTGATGGCGCTGGTTGTAGGATCATACTGGCTTATCTGCACTTCATTGCTGCTCTTATCAAAGGTCCATACCGTAGTACCGTCGCAGAATATCTCCTGGCCGGTCAGGCTCACCCTGTATTTAGTGTCCTTCATATATATCAGGCCTTTCTTGGAGGCCTGCAGCTTGCCGTTTGACCCTTCAATATTCATGGTGAATTCGGCCTTAACGGTTTTATAGGTCTTGAATTTGGCAGTTACCGCGTCCAAAATCTTTTTGGCGTCGGGATCACTGGTGCCAATGCTGTTGTTAGGGATTTGCGAGAGACCGGGGATGCTTCGTATGAGCAAGATCGTTGCAAGGACCAAGAATCTTTTCATTAAATTTTATTTATGCTGGCAGATGGGCGGCAAATATAATCATTCTATTGATGGCTCCCGGCGCAAGGTAGTTTAATACCGGCTTTGTTAAAAATTGCGGCTAATTAATTCCCTGAAGAAAGTGATCCAGCTCCATTTCGGTCTTAAAAAGCACATCCCTGGCTTTACTACCCTGGTTGGGTCCCACAATGCCCGCTGATTCCAGTTGATCCATCAAACGGCCTGCCCTGTTATAGCCCAATTTCATACGCCTTTGCAGCAAAGAAGTGGAGCCTATCTGGCTCTGAACTATCAGCCTTGCGGCGTCTTCGAATAGTGGATCCCTGTCAGTCGGGTCAAAATCGCTGCCGTCAGCATCTTTTTCATCTATATATTCGGGTAATAAGAATGCCATCGGATAGCCCCTTTGTTCCCCAATGAAGTCAACCACATTTTCCACTTCGGGGGTATCAACAAATGCGCATTGTACCCTGGTTATTTCGCCGTTATATGATACCAGCATATCACCCCTTCCTATCAATTGCTCGGCGCCACCCGTGTCTAATATGGTTCTTGAATCTATTTTAGAGGACACCTTAAATGCAATCCGGGCGGGGAAATTAGCCTTAATAGTGCCCGTGATGATATTTACGGAAGGACGTTGCGTAGCGATGATGAGGTGAATGCCCACGGCCCTTGCCAATTGGGCCAGTCTTGCAATAGGCATTTCGATTTCCTTTCCGGCCGTCATGATAAGGTCGGCAAATTCATCTATTACCAATACGATGAACGGCAGGTATTGATGTCCTTTTTCAGGACTCAGTTTTCTTGAAACAAATTTCTCATTGTATTCACGGATGTTACGGCAGGCGGCTTCCTTGAGGAGGTCATAGCGGTTATCCATTTCAATGCAAAGCGCATTCAGTGTATGGACCACTTTTTTTGTGTCGGTGATAATGGCCTCTTCTTCGCCGGGTAATTTTGCCAGGAAATGTTTTTCTATCAAACGGTACAGGCTCAACTCCACTTTCTTGGGATCCACCATTACCAGCTTGAGTTGCGACGGATGTTTCCGATATAAAAGTGATACCAGGATGGCGTTGATCCCTACAGATTTACCCTGGCCCGTGGCGCCGGCCATCAGCAGGTGAGGCATGGTGCTGAGGTCCACGATGAAATTCTCATTGTCAATCTTCTTTCCTAACGCTATAGGTAAAGCGAAGCTATTGTTTTGGAATTTGTCTGAGGCCAGCAGCCCCTTCATGCTCACTACAGTTTTCTTTACGTTCGGTACTTCTATCCCGATGGTTCCTTTTCCCGGAATGGGCGCAATGATGCGGATACCCAGGGCGGCGAGACTGAGCGCAATATCATCTTCCAGGTTCTTGATCCGCGATATGCGCACGCCTGCTGCCGGAACAATTTCATAGAGTGTTACGGTGGGTCCAACAGTTGCGAATATTTTCTGGATCGCTATATCGTAGTTCTTGAGCGTATTGATGATCTGGTTCTTATTGGCTTCCAGTTCCGCGGGATCCTGGATGATCCTTTCACTGCCATGGGTTTCCAGCAAATCCAGTGAAGGGTATTTATAGTCCCGCAGATCAAGTACAGGATCATAGGGTTCCAGTTTCACGGGCTTATGCCAATGCAGGTCTGATTCTTCCTTTTCGGATGCTCCCTGCAGTTCCAGTTCCAGGTTTTCTTCCGGCTTCTGCTTCCGGGAAAGATTTCTTGATCCCGGTGATTTTTGTTCATTCAATACAATCGTAGGCACTAAGTCTGCATCATCCGGAGCCCGATCCAATGGATGATCTTCTTCGTTCAGATCTCCCATATCCGCGCCATCGCCCTTTTTCCTTTCAATCAGCCTGATTTCATCATTCGGTGGTGTTTCCTGTTTGGGGGGAATTACCACAACCCCACCCTCATGCCTGAGCGAATTCCCACGGGGGTCAAAGGTCTCATCCACAAAAAGCCTCGCCTCTTCCGTAAAAGAATTGTCAACCGGCACAAACTTTTCTCTGGCGGTTTCGGCTGATCTTTTTGGTTTTTTCGCGGGTAACTTGAAGACCGGGTTGAATCGCCAAATGAAATAAGAAAATCCCGCAATGATCAGAACAGAAGCCGTGCCCAGCCTGCCTATCAATCCAATGAGCCATTTGCTCACCATATTACCCACTTCTCCTCCCCAGGGAAAAACCTGGCCACTCATTACAAAAGATAATGCGGTACTGAAAAAAATAAGCCCAACTACAACGTACCTGAAATTCCGCCATACAGAAAATATCTTTTTCTTAAAAAGCAGATTCACGCCAATGATAAAGAACAAGGTGCAGAAGAGAAAAGACGCTATTCCAAATCCTTTATAGAAAAATATATGAGAGGTATAAGCGCCTATTCTTCCAAGGAGATTAGCCGCCTGCACGTCTGACCCAAAAAGAAATTTGGAGAATCCCTGCAATACCTTGTCCTGGTCTTCGGCCCAGGTGAATAAATAAGAAGTGAAAGAAATAAACAGGAAAAAAGAAATCAGCAGCAATACACTGCCCAGTATCTTATGGGTGCGCTCGTCCTTCACCAACTGTTTCATTTCAACCTTTTCTGGCTTGTCAGTGGTGAGTTTTTCCGGATCCGGAGCCTTGGCTTTCTTAGTTTTAATTCGATTCGCCATGCGAAAACAAACCTATGTGAATTTTGATGATATACAAAGATATGCTTATAAAATTAGCACCGGTTTGAGGCCTGCCAGCATTTGAATTGCCAACAAAATGCCAAAAATGTAAATTATATTTGAATATTCCCTATCTGCCTGCAAATTAAATGAATGTGCACCTATTAAGAAAACTTACATACATCATTGCCGCCCTCTTCATGCATCTTTCAATTCGTGGGCAGTCTGCAGGTGATTCAATTCTTATTGCCGATGCTGCCACCATACCCAATAGCCTCAGCCTCGATGGGATATATGATATAGCATTCTCCAATTATTTTATCAGTGAACCGGCCTCCATTGCAGCGCTCCCCTATCAAAAACCGGATCCTGAATTCTCGCGAAAGGGAATGCGCACAGATACCATGAATGCCGGCTACGCATTTCTCAGATTCACTATTTCCAATCCAACAGACAGTGCGCAGAAATTCTACTTCTACCCGGGTTACTATATGAAAGCTTTGCACCTCTTCAGGAAAGCAGCCGCGGAGCAAATCAATCAGGCAACAGCAGTACCGGATATTATGCCGAATGTACCTGATAAGATCGCCTACAGAGCCATAACCCTGGCCCCGCATGAATCCAGCACCTTCTACGCGCAAATACAACCCGCGGAAATAAGTACCAATCATTTATTGCCCACCCTGATCAATCCTGATTTTGTGAACACTCATGTGGCCCTGATGCACTATGACAATTATGACCTCAATATCCTCACCTATTTCCTGGTAGGCATCATGCTGATGATGGTGATATATTCTTTTTCCAATTATATATTTTCCCTCAAAAAAGAATTTTTGTATTATTCCGTTTATGCGCTATGCATCTCGGTGCTCTTATTCGTAAAAGCTTACCAGTATAAATCATCCAATTACTTTAATTTCTTCTTCGAAGAATACCTTGATTTTGTGGTGATGCTAACGGGCATCGCATTCTATATTGCTTTCGTGCGGAATTTTCTGTCAACACAAGTAAAATACCCGAAACTGGATAAGGTGTTGAAATGGAATGAGCGGCTCTTATTGTTCTTCCTGCTCGTATATTCCCTGCTCTATTTCACCTCCAATAATGTGGTTTTGCTTGGAGTCCTGGAAAATTGCATCAAATATTTCATGCTGGCAATAGGTATATTCTTCGTGGCATTCGGCTTTAGACTGAATGATCGCCTGATGAATTACCTGGTATGGGGTAACCTGGCGCTGGTGGCATTGGGTTTAACATCGCTGAGCTTAATTGTTTCCAATGTTGTGATGAAGAATATTTTCACAGCCGCCATTTTTTATTACGACCTGGGGATCGTGCTCGAACTGATATTTTTTCTTTTCGGCCTTACCTATAAGAACCGACTGGAACTTATTGAGAAAATCAAGATAGAGGAAGCATTCAAACTGGAAGATGAAAAAAGGGACTTTGAAAAGCAACTCGCCGTGATCCAGGCGCAGCAGGAAGAAAGAAACAGGATCTCTGCCGATATGCATGATGAATTGGGAGGTGGCATGACGGCCATCAGGCTAATGAGTGAGCTGGCCAAACAAAGATTGAAGCAATTTAATATTCCTGAAATTGAGAAGATTTCCGCATCCGCGAATGACCTGCTGGGCAAGATGAATGCCATCATCTGGAGCATGAGCCCCAGCAATGATACCATGGCAAACCTGGTGGCTTATATTCGCAGTTATGCCCTGGAATTTTTTGAAAATACATCCATCATATGTCACGTTCAGCTACCGGAAGAAATTCCGCAAATGGAAATCAATGGAGTGAAAAGGAGGAGCATATTCCTGGTTATTAAAGAAACTTTGAACAATGTGGTGAAGCACTCTAAAGCAACCCAGGTATTTATAGTAATCACTCTCGACAATGGACTGCTGATCAGGATACACGATAATGGAATCGGCTTCGACCTGGAAAAAGTGAGCCAGTTTGGCAATGGGTTGCGTAACATGCGAAAGCGAATGAACAGTATTGACGGCCGGTTCTATATTGAAAAAAACAATGGTACGCTTACAACCATGGAAGTGAGTTTGTGAGGTAGCAAAACTTAAAGAGTCATTGCCTGGAATGAATTGAATCACTCATTTGGATTCGCCACCGGAAGAAGAACCCCGGGAACTATGGCTGGACCGCCTCACACCGATCATCAGGAATATCCAACCCAAAATAAAACAGAGCCCCCCCAATGGGGTAATGGCCCCAAATCCTTCCGACCCTGAAGCATCCATGGCGTCCAGGATGGTTAGTACGTATAACGATCCGCTAAACAGGATAATACCTGAAATGAAGAATATACCTGCCCATTCCAACTTCTTGCTTGGAGACCTCCTGTAGAGGATGGCTGCAATCAGCAATGCAAAACAATGGTAGAATTGATATCTCACACCCGTTTCAAAAGCGTTCAGGGATTCCGCGCTCACAAGCGCTTTCAGGGAATGCGCGCCAAAAGCTCCTAATGCCACACTCAACGCACCTAATAGAGCTCCAATCTGAAGAAAGCGCCTATACATAACGCTTGATAATTTCGGCAAAGGTAGTATGAGAAATGGATTCAGACTGAAGAATAATGGCAGCCTGCCCGTAATATTTTTCCCGCTCCTTCAACTTCCGCCGGATGAATTCTTCCAGCGCTTCATCAGTCAGGGCCTGAATCAATGGACGATGGCTTTTTTCCAGTATTAATCTTTCTTTCAAAACAGGTACGGGCGTACTGATGAATATGGTAATACCGTGGCTGTTCATCCATTCCATATTGTCGTAGAAACAGGGTGTACCTCCACCACAGGAAAGTATGAAATTGTCTTTTTTAGCGAATGAATGCAGGATATTCCGTTCCTTTTCCCTGAAATAAGGCTCGCCCAGCTTTTCGAAAATGCCTGCAACCGAGAGTCCTTCCATCTTTTCCACCTCATGATCCAGGTCAAAAAAATCCAGTTGATACTGCGCAGACCAGCTTTTGCCCCAATGAGACTTGCCCGTGCCCATGAATCCGAGGAGAAAAAATTTCATTCAAGCTGTTTAAAAAATAATCAATCTGTTGTAATGAGAGTTGCCGCTTAAAAAAGCAGGCATAATTATTTTAGAGTTGAATGATCTCAATAATTTTCCGCATTCAGCACCATATTTGCTATTTAAAAGCATTGAAGCCGGTTATGTCCATACCAGTTATCAGTAAGTGAATATCATGTGTTCCTTCGTAGGTGATCACACTTTCCATATTCATCATGTGCCTCATGACCGGATACTCCCCTGAGATGCCCATTCCACCCAGCATTTGCCTGGCATCCCTGCAAATTGTAGCCGTTACTTCGCAGCCGTTGCGCTTGGCCATGCTCACCTGTTCGGGGCTGGCTTTTCCCTCATTCATCAGGGTTCCGAGCCTCCAGTTCAGGAGCTGTGCCTTGGTGATTTCCGTGATCATTTCCGCCAGCTTTTTCTGCTGCAACTGAAAGGCGCCAATGGGCCGGTCAAATTGCACTCGTTCCCTGGAATACCTCAAAGCCGTATCGTAACAATCCATGGCCGCTCCTATCACGCCCCAGGCAATACCGTACCTGGCCTTTGTTAAACAACTAAGCGGCCCCTTGAGTCCTTTCACGTTTGGCAACAAATTTTCCTTGGGCACTTTCACCTGGTCGAATACCAGTTCCCCGGTTGCCGAGGCCCGCAGGCTCCATTTTCCATGCGTAGTTGGCGTGGAAAACCCTTCCATGCCCCTTTCCAGAATCAGTCCGCATATATCGCCTTGCTCATCCTTGGCCCATACAACTGCTACCTGGGCAAACGGAGCATTGCTGATCCACATTTTAGACCCATTCAAAATCAAATGGTCGCCTGCATCCTTAAAATGGCTGAGCATGCCAGAGGGATTTGACCCATGGTCGGGTTCTGTCAATCCAAAACAACCCAGCCATTCCCCGCTTGCAAGTTTTGGCAGGAATTTCCTGCGTTGCGCCTCGCTCCCATATTCATGAATGGGGAACATCACCAGGCTTCCCTGCACCGATGCAGTGGAGCGAACCCCACTATCCCCTCTTTCCAGCTCCTGCATCATCAAGCCATAACTGATATAATCCAGCCCCCCACCCCCATATTCAACGGGAATGGTTGGTCCGAAACAGCCCAAATCACCTAATTGCTTCACTATATGGGCAGGGAATTCGGCTCTTTGCGCATAATCTTCGATGATAGGTGAAATTTCCTTCTTCACATAAGCCCTTACAGATTCACGAATCAGTTTTTGCTCTTCGGTCAGCAATTCGTCTAAATTGAAATAATCCGGGCTTGTAAATAAATCGGTCCTGGCTGCCATAAATCAATTTTTAGAACCGGGCGAAGTTAATGAAATCCCCTTGCCCGCGTCTTAATTTGGTCTGAAATCAGCAGATTCCGGCCACTGCTTCTGCCTCAACCAAAGCCACCAAAATCAGGACCCTGGCGCATTACAGAAAAAAATTCGATTTTTAGAGTGGGGATGCAACATGCATTCCAGCACATTGTCTTTAATATAAAATTGATTCTTTGGAACTGACTGCCACAATACATCAGCATGCTGATCTGGTTGAGCGGTGTAAGCAAGGTGATGAAAGCAGCTTTAGGGCGCTTTATAATCTTTATGCAAAGGCCATGTTCAATACCAGCCTCAGGATTGTAAACAATACGGCGGAGGCGGAGGACGTGCTGCAAGAGGCTTTTTTAGATGCTTTTCGCACAATAAACAGCTTCCAAAACCGAAGCAGCTTTGGAGCCTGGCTGAAACAGATAGTAGTGAATAAGTCTATCAACCAGCTTAAAAAGAGAAGAATTGATTTTATTGAATTGGAAGAGGCCGGCATTGAAGATTGGACCGAGGAAAACAGGATGGATGACAAGGAGACACAGATGCAGGTGAACCAGGTAATAAAAGCCATTCGTTTATTACCACATGGGTACAGAACAGTATTGAGTCTTTACCTGCTGGAAGGATATGATCACGAAGAAATAGCCGAAATCCTGGGTCTGGCTGAATCAACCAGTCGTACCCAATACATAAGGGCCAAACAAAAATTACTTACCCTTTTAAAAAACGGAGGTTAGAAATGGCCAACAACATAGAGAGATTTGTAAGAGACAACCGTGACAGTTTCGATGAGAATGTGCCCCCATCGAATATCTGGGAGAACATCAAACAGGAACTCAAGATCAATCCGGCGCCGGTGCATAAAATGCGCTGGATTCGGTGGAGCATGGCCGCGGCCGCGGCGATAGCACTGGGCATAGGGATATGGTGGATCTACAGTTCCGGCTCCCCGGTTTCACCAGTCGCTCAGGTGCAAGAAGATTCAGGTAACAATATCAGCCCTGAGAAGCGGCCAGCGGAACTTGACATTGCCGATATCGATCCCGCCTATGCGCAGCAGGTGGTGCAGTTTACAAGCCTCATCGATAAGAAGCAGGATGAATTGAAATCCCTCGGCAAGGACCAACCTGAATTATACAGGAAATTCAGTTCCGATATCGAAAGACTCGACAGCACCTATGCCATACTGAAACTTCAATTACCGGTAAATCCAAATAAAGAAGAATTATTGCAGGCTATGATCTCCAACCTGCAATTGCAAATCGATTTGTTAAATCAACAACTCAACATCATCAACAAAATCAAACAATCAAAAACAAAAGGCGATGAAAAAAATAATACTAGCATTTAGCACGGCTTTGCTTCTGAGTGGTTCCCTTAAGGTGTTGGCATCGGGCGACCCCCTGATAGAGAAAAAAAAGACCGTCAGCAAATCCTATCCCCTTGGTTCCGGGGATCGGATAACTCTCGATAATCAATTCGGAGAAATGAAGATCAATACCTGGGACAAGAACGAAGTAAAAGTTGATATCACCATCATTGGCAAATCAAGCACTGAAGAAAGGGCACAGGAAATATTGGACAGGATCAGCATTGAAGACGGTAAAAACTCCGACGGGGTTTATTTCAGAACGAAAATGAATCAAAGCGGCAACGAAGGGAAAAAAGGCAACAAGAACTATAAGGAGGAAGGAATGGAGATTAATTATATGGTTTATATGCCGGCGTCGGCTCCTCTAACTGCCAAAAATCAATTTGGGCCCATGATTGTTCCAGATCTGAAAGGTCCTGTTGATCTGGAGAGCAAATTCGGAAGCCTTACTGCGGGGAAGTTGAGCAATGTAAAGGAATTAGACGTTGAATTTGGAAAGGCCGATATCGAATGGATCAATAACGGCAAGGTCACGGTGAAGTTTTCAAAAGCATCCCTGGGCAAATTGAGTGGAGACATGGAAGCACATTTTGAATTTTGCGACGCGGTGGATATTAAACTGGATAATTCCATTAAGCAACTCAACCTAAAGGCTTCTTATTCCACGGTAGAGATTGAGCTGACCAGGGAAATTTCGGCAAGTTTCGATATCAAGACCAGTTTTGGGGACCTGAATAATAAGACTGCATTCGGATTCAAAGAGGAAGGCGATGACGATGACAGGCGGGGGCCGAAATTCGACAAACAATATTATGGTACTGCCGGAGCTGGCGCTGCCAAAATCAAGATCAAGTCCGATTTCGGAAAAGTAAAGCTGATGTAGATTGTAAATATTCAGTTCCAAGAATCTCAACTACAGCGGCGGCGGCAACCTTGGTTGCCGCTTTCTTATTTTAGAGAAGTCATTAGTAATTGGTTTTTCCAGCACCGGTATGTTAACCTTACTGGTAAAGCCAATCAGGGAACACCAACTATCAAAAAGCTTAACCACTTTCAACCGGATATCTTGAAGAATTATTTCGCCTCCGGATCTATTATGGCACACTATTTCAAAAAATAGTGGCGCGTGTAGAGATGCGCCGCGATGGAAAGATTATTTTTTCCAAGTTACCTCGCTCCCAAATCCATTGTCCAATAATTTCCTGAGCGCCCCACCCCTATTTCCACAAAATCCTTTCCCATGATATTCCTGCAATGTCCCTCACTATTGAGCCAGCCACTCATCACTGCCTGTTCTGAGCCATATCCCATAGCGATATTTTCGCCAAAAGTTTTCCAATGATAGCCTGCTTCGGTTATTCGATCGCCCGGCGTTTTTCCCTGTAGGTTATTATGAGCAAAATAATTGTAGGTTTCCATATCAAGGCTGTGGTCAAGAGCAACCTGCGCCAACAGATCGTTCCATGCCAATGGCGCCACCGGAGGCATGGCCGTGGTGCCGCAATTGCAACCGGATTGCCTCACCTGATTTACCAAACCGAGCAGTAGAGACTGATCAACATTGTATTTTGAATTATTGCCACTGCCGCCATTGGCATCATCCCTGGAAGAGAGATCTTCTTTTTGACATGAAAAAATCGAGATACTGAGTAAGAGAATATATCCAAAATGCCGAACGGATTTCATACTGCGTAGTTTGCAGGTAGAAACGCAAAAAACAATCCAATACTATTTCACAAAAGGTAATTTTGCATTTTATTCTGATATGAGGTGGCGATGGCCCTGGCCTGCAAGTCAAAATCCCGCCCCTGTCCGGCAAAAATGATGGCACGCGAAATATTCAACAATATTCCGCAGTCTGAATTCATGGCTTTTTCTAAAACATCTTTCAGGTCGCCACCCTGGGTACCTATGCCGGGAACGAGGAAGAAATGTTCGGGTAAGGTTTTTCTCACTCTTTCGAATTCTTGCGGCCGGGTAGCGCCGATAACAAACATCAGGTTTTCCGCCGAACCCCATGATGCCACCCTCTTCAGAACCAGTTCATATAATTTTCCACCATTAATTTCCTGTAATTCGAAATCGCGGGCTCCGGGATTGGAAGTGAGACCTAATACAATGGTCCATTTGTTTCTGTATTCCAGAAATGGCTTTATGCTGTCTTCCCCCATATAGGGAGCCACGGTTATTGCATCAAACGCCATCGTCTCAAAAAAAGCCTTCGCATATTGTGACGCAGTGTTCCCAATGTCTCCTCTTTTGGCATCGGCGATCTTGAAATGAGAAGAAGGAATATATTGAACCGTGTTTTCCATCGATTCCCATCCTTTGGCGCCCCTTGATTCGTAAAATGCAGTGTTGATCTTATATGCGACGCAGAGTTCACTCGTGGCGTCAATGATCCGCTTATTGAATTCAAAAACAGGATCGCTAAAAGATAAAAGGTGCCTGGGGATCTTGCTGATATCGCTGTCGAGCCCTATGCAGAGACAGGACTTCTTATCCCGGATTTGACTGACTAATTGCTGCCTTGTCATGCCCCGAAGATAGGGAAGATAGCAGAAGTGTTGAGGCAAAATTGCGCCTATTCTATTCAGGGATATGGAAGTGGAAATCTGATAATGGCGAAGGCCGCATGAGAATGAAATATCGAAATCATCAATCGTCTCAACTCATTCTTTTTCTCATTTCCCGGGCTATTTCGATTGCGCCGGGGTCATCGGAAGCCTGCAAATTCTTCACTATATTCTCAAAACTTTCCGCGTCCCGGTTCTGACTCAACTTGAATACATTATCCAGTTCCCGCACTTCTATTTCAAAGCCCCTGATAGCCGGGATCATCTTATTGATATATTCATCGGGCATTTTTTCCACCAATGCGGGCGAGTTGGGATTATTCTCAAAATGACTTGTCAATCTTTTGAGTATGTCAAGCAGTGAGGATTCGTCAAGGAAATTAATGGAACCCCTGGCATGTATAGTGATATAGTTCCAGGTAGAACCCGTTTGAGGATTGCTATACCAACTGGCACTAACATAAGTATGAGGACCCGTAAAAATCGCCAATACATTCTGATTCTGCAAAAATGCTTTGTAATGGTCTGTATTTTTCATCACGTGGCCCAATAAATAGAGCCGGCCATTTCTATTTTCCAGCAACACCGGAACCTGTGTGGCAACGGGTCTTGACTTGGCATCACAGCCACTTAACAACGCGAAAGGATGACTGTGCATGAAATCCATGACCAGCTTTATATCCTGCTCTTTGTAATAAGAAAGATTGTACATGTTTCGAAGATAAGAAGAATCGGATTTCTTTTGCGAATCGGAGCGATATGGCTTTAAGCTTTTGCCTGAAGTCAATGGGACATCTCATCCTTATCAATTTCGGTTATACAAGCCATTGAGCTGGCTTTAGGATTGAATATATGAATAGTAAACCACCAGCCTTGCCGGGATTGATTCAGGATCAAACCACCAGTTCCACGATTTTTGTCGCTTCCATATCGGCATTGCGCATGGCGATACTCCTGGCCACCTGTCCCGCAAAATCACCAAATTGTTTCCTGGTGATTTCATCATCACTCACCATGATGGGTACTCCTATATCACCGCCTTCGCGAATACTCTGCACCAGGGGAATCTGTCCGAGTAATGGGAGATCATATTCTTCCGCCATTCTTCTGCCGCCTTCTTTTCCGAAAATATAGTATTTGTTTTCGGGCAATTCCAGGGGAGTGAAATAGCTCATGTTCTCCACCAGGCCTATGATAGGAACTTTTATCTGTGCCTGGCTAAACATGGCCACGGCCTTCCTGGCATCCGCCAATGCAACGGGTTGCGGGGTGGTGACGATGATTGCACCTGTAACAGGTACGGTCTGGACCAATGTCAAATGAATATCACCGGTGCCCGGAGGCATATCGATCACCAGGTAATCCAATTCTCCCCAGTCAACATCACTCACAAATTGCCTGATGGCACTACTTGCCATTGGACCACGCCAAACCACGGCCTGCTTTTCATCTACCAGCAAACCAATACTCATTAATTTTATTCCGAATTTTTCAATTGGTACAATGAGTCCTCTCTCGCCACCCTGTTTCATCAATGGCCTCTCTCCTCTCACTCCAAACATGATGGGCACGCTGGGTCCATAAATATCGGCATCCATCAGTCCAACGGATGCGCCTCCACGGGCTAATGCCAGTGCCAGGTTCGCGGCGATGGTTGATTTGCCAACTCCACCCTTGCCACTCACAACTGCAATAATATTTTTTACTCCCGGCAAGAGCGCTTTCCCATCTTTTCTATTGGAACTTGTATTTGCAGTGAACCTGAGTTTTACAACAGCATCTTCATTGACGAGGGTATGTATGGCTTTGACGCAGGCAGATTTAATCATGTCTTTCAATGGGCAGGCAGGAGTGGTTAGCACCACGGTGAACTCCACTTCATTTCCCGTAATTGAAATATCTTTTACCATATTAAGCGTTACAATGTCCTTGCCCAGGTCGGGCTCCTGAACAGTGCTTAAGGCCTTCATTATGTTTGCTTCAGTCATCTCTGGAACATTTTGTTAAAAAACTGTTTACTCCGCAAAGTTAACTTCATAAGTGCTTACTTTGTTTATTGCATGGTTCCAAGTAATTTGCACCCACAATAACCTGTTAATGAAGCATTTTATACGATACTTTTTCATTAGTATTTTGTTGGTGCCCTTTGCAGCCAAAGCGCAGTTTGAATCCCTGAAGGATTCCGTAGTGCAACTCTATGGAATCGTAATGACACATGACAGCCTGAAAGGAATTCCCGGCGTGAGTATAGTAGTAAAAGGCCAGGGAAGAGGAACCATTTCAAATAACCAGGGTGTATTTTCAATTGTGGTGCTGAAAGGTGATACGGTGCAGTTCTCCCATATAAGTTACAAGCCTGAATATGCCGCCATTCCAAAGAGCCTCACAGGGAATCAATACAGCATGATCAAACTCATGTCTATTGATACAATTTACCTCCCGACCGCCATCATCAGGCCCCGACCCACAAAGGAGCAGTTTGAGAGGGATTTTGTAAATACCAAGGTGGCGGACGACGATATTGAGGTGGCGCGGCAAAATACGAGCGAGGCTAAACGAAGAGTGCTGGCTCGTGCGATGCCAAGGGATGCCGGTGAAGCAACCAATTATGTGCTGAATAAGAATGCGCAAAGTTATTATTACGCAGGTCAGGCTCCTCCCATGAACATATTCAATCCATTTGCCTGGTCGGAATTCATAAAGGCATGGAAAAGGGGTGATTTTAAGAAAAAGAATCAGTGAAACACGATTACCCATTTAGGCCTCAAATTAAAAATCAGCGCTTTGTATTTGCCCGACTTTTTTAATTTGGGTGTAAATAGTGGGGTATGTTTAGTGGAACAGCATTGGAGCAGTTGGATGAGTGCTTCAGGAGTGAGGATGATTGCAGACAATATCTCTTCGATCTGAAATGGAAAAACGGCTACCGGTGCCGCA
>CALFNL010000036.1 GCA_937902875.1 uncultured Bacteroidota bacterium
GTGCAACATTTTCCAGGAAAGTAGGGGATGACGCCGATCCCCAATACACCATTAGCTTTGGAGGTTACCTGCGCTGGAAAGACGCGTTCATTCCGGTAATGAAGCTGGACTATAATCCATTTTCGATTGCATTCAGCTACGACATGAATATTTCTGCCTTGAGGACGGCCAGTCTGGGCCAGGGCGGTTTTGAATTCTCACTCACTTATATGGCTTTTTTTGACAGGGATAATAGTTCGAGGGACAAAGTGCGCTGTCCCAGGTTTTAACGAGGCGCTTGCGAAAATAATTATGCTTTTGGGCCCCCCTTTTGCAGGAATTTTTTCGTTTGATCTGCAACGTTATTAAATCACGGAGGTCTTCCCCTGCGCACCCAGAATCAATATCTTCATTTTTCGCGAAGGTTCATCACTTTATACATGAAACCCGCCAGAAGGCCGGCACCCAGGTTACCAATCAGGTAGATCCAGATATTTGAAGGGCTGAAAGCACCGAATAGAGTCATGCCGAAAGCCACTGCCGGATTGAATGCACCCCCCGAAATACCGCCCAGTGCATAGGCCATCGCCAGCACCGTGAACCCAATTGCCAGGCCATAGTAACTATTTCCCGCATTTTTAGAACTGGTGGCGGTATTCAATACCACGGTCACCAGAGCGAAAGTGCCCACCAATTCGGCCAGGATGCTTTTGCCTGTTTCTATATGATCATTGCCCGAGCCGGAGGCCCCCAGAAAATATTTTGCAACATAAGCTGCCAGTGCGGCGCCAATCAACTGGCTCACCCAATAAATGAGTGTATCATTCAGACTGAGTTTTCCCCTCACCCAGACTCCCAGGCTCACGGCAGGATTATAGTGTCCGCCGGAAATATGCCCTCCCGCGTAAACCATTACCATCAACACGGATCCAATCGCCAGAGGCGCCAGGTTACCCGCTCCATTAGGTGCAGTAGTGAGGCAAACCGTCAGGACCAGAAAAAAACTTCCAATTGTTTCAGTGATGTATCTGTTCATATCAAAGCAATTTAATTTTGGATAAGATGGCAATAATGCCGACTATTGTTTTCCAGCGGGCTCAAACCATAACCCGGAAATTATTATGACCGCAAAGCTGATTATTTTTGACCATAAATGCAAAACATGAACATAGAACTTGGAGAAAAAGCTCCGCAGTTTACGTTGTTTAACACAGATAAAAAAGAAGTTTCTCTGGAGGACTATAAAGGCAGGAATGTTATCTTATTGTTTTTCCCACAGGCTTTCACAAGTGTTTGCACGAAAGAACTGTGTAGCATGCGGGATGATATTTCGCGATATGATAAGACCGATGCGCAGGTTCTGGGAATTTCGGTGGATTCAGTATTCACACTCGCCAGGTTCAGGGTAGAACAGGCTCTTAATTTTCCACTATTGTCAGACTTTAACAAAGAGACAAGCCGGGCCTATGGTGCATTGTACGACAATTGGATTTTGAATATGCAGGGAGTGTCTAAACGTTCTGCATTTGTAATTGACAGGCAGGGAATCCTGCGTTATGCCGAGGTTTTGGAGAATGCCGGAGAACTCCCCGATTTTGGAAAGATCAATGCCATCCTTGAATCTTTGACTTAAGATTTAATACATTGATAATCAATGAATAAAAATAAAATTTAACCGTCTTTTACCATTTCTAAAATATTCTTAAAATACTTGTGGAGCCCGATAATGCGTTATATTTTGTGTATTCAATATCCTAACTTTATAAAGTGAAAGGCTTTACACTCACAATTCTTATGGCTCTCGGGTTGCATCTGGCTGCTTCATGTCAGGATGGGGTTCCCGTTTCCACAAGAGAGCCAATGGCAAAATTGATCCGGTTTTATCCAAATCCCGCAACAACTATCATAAATTTTGAATTTCAGAAAGGATATGACAAGACCTATTCTTTCCAGATATATAATCTTCTCGGAAGAAAAGTTTATGAACTCAAGAATGTTGCCACCAATAACCAGGTAAACCTCACCGACTTTACGAGGGGCGTTTATATTTTTCAGCTTCGCGACAATATTGGCAGGGTCATAGAGTCCGGCAAATTCCAGGTTTCGAAATAGCCTGTATCCTTCATTTGAATCTGCAATTTTTCTCAATTACCTCCATCAGATCAGCTCACTTCCACTATGAGGAATTTGAGGTATTGTGTTGATTCGATCCCTCTCACAATCGGGTGGTCGGCAGACTGCGACTGGAACGCTACCTGTCTGAGTCTTTTATGCGCATCCTTCGCGGCCATGTCAATAATTTCCAGGAATAAATCCGGTGGTATCAAGTTAGTGCAGCTTGAAGTGACCAGGAATCCTCCGGGCCTGAGCAGTTTGATTCCCCTTAAATTGATTTCCTTGTATCCCGCTATTGCCTTTTGAATATGATCTCTGGATTTAGTGAATGAAGGAGGATCTAGCATAACTACGTCGTATAGCCGCTTTTCGTTGGACCACTGTTTCAAGGCATCGAAAGCATTCATAGATTCAAAATGACAGATTTGTTCATACCCATTCAGCTCGGCGTTTTTCCGGGCCTGCTCACAGGCATTTTCCGATATATCTAGACCCAGCACTTTCCTGGCGCCATAATGAGCCGCGTGGATTTCGAATGTGCCGCTATAGCAGAATGCTCCCAGCACTTCCGCTCCTTTCACTATATGTTGAATGGCCCTCCTGTTATCCTGCTGGTCTAAAAAATAACCCGTTTTCTGACCCTTTGAAATGTCAACATGGAATTTCAATCCGTTTTCATGAATGATGATCTCCGTATCGAAGGGGTCCGAGAGAAATCCCACTTGCTGAGGCAGTCCTTCAAGTTCCCTTACGGGCACGTCATTACGCTCGTAGATTCCTTTAGGAGAAAATATTTTGTTCAGCGCGTTTACTATGGCCGCTTTCCAGAAGTCCATGCCCAACGCCAGGGTCTGTACCACAAAGTAGTCGTTGAATTTGTCAACGATCAGTTGTGGCAGTCCATCGCCTTCACCGAATATGAGTCTGCAATTTTCTGTGTACCCTAATTTATTCCGGTATTCCCAGGCCCGGGCAATCCGTTGATAAAAGAAATCTTCATTTATCAATTCTTCTTTATTGCGGCTTAACAGGCGCACCATTATCTGCGACCTGGGATTGATATATCCCCTGCCGACGAAATTATGGCCCGCTGTGAATACTTCCACAATTTCTCCTCCTTGCACCAGGCCTTCTACCGATTGCACTTCATTTGCAAAGATCCAGGGATGGCCGTTCAGCACCCGCGGACCTATCTTTTTTCGAAGTATCACTTTTGTCATGGCTGCAAAGGTAATGGGAATGAAATGGAAGGATTGTGGAGAAAGAAATCGGGGATTGCAGCGGCTATTATTCCTACAATGTTTATTTTTATTCAAACTTGAAGACCATGAGAATTTCAAAATTGTCCGCCAATGCCATTGCGGTCCTTGCCGCGTGCGCCTTACTTTTTTCATGTAGTGCTTCGCGCTATTCCAACGGATTCGCCTATCGTTCCAATGACCCCGGGATTGATATTGGTTCAGGAAATTATAGGGCTCCCGCTCCGGACCCCGTTCAATCCACGCAAAATTCCAGGAGGGCTGATGCTATTGAAAAACTTAGAGCGGAGGATGTTCAGCAATACCTGGAAGACCAGCATATTGCCCTCTCTAAAAATGACAAAGAAAAAATCAGCACCATCACTGCCATGGTGAAAGAGGAATATCATAAGCAAAAAGCAAGCGGGCAAACAAAGCCTGCTACAAAAGATATAGTCAAGAATGTTACATCGCAATTGCAGGAAAAAGGATTGATCAGCGAAATATCAGACAAAAAAATGCATCGAATGGAAAAGCTCAGTAATAAGCTGGACAAAAAGATGCAAAAACATAGCGGATTCCTGGGTGAAGGGATCGATTTATTCTTTGCAATCCTGGCCATTGCCGGCCTGGCTATCGCGCTGATTTTCGGCGCATGGATCGGCCTGCTGATGTTTATCGTTTTTGGCGCAATCTGGCTTTACCGGAGGCTGGTGTCTCAATGAAATTTGCAAAACCACGTCAATTTGGCTTGACGCGATTTCTTGGCAAAATTGTTGCCAATTGCAACTATTATTAAATGAGTGTGAACTATGGATGATATGGCAAAGAAAAACGCTGATAATCAAGAGAATAACGACAGAAACGGATTCGACGATCTGAATGTGGATGTGAATACGGATGAGAATCTGGCAGGTACCACACATTTGAATGAGCAAGTGGCAGAAGAGGCCCAAATGGAAAAGCTGAAAACGGAGCTGCAAGAGCAAAAAGAAAAATACCTGCGACTCTATGCGGAATTTGACAATTTCCGTCGCAGAACTGCGAGGGAGAGAATTGAGATGGCTCAAACCGCCGGGAAGGATGTAATATATTCATTGCTCGAAGTTTTGGATGATTGCGATCGCGCGGAAAAACAGATTGCCAAGGGAATGGCTACGGACGAATTCATAAAAGGGGTTCTGCTGGTATTCACAAAATTGAGAAATATTATGGCGGCCAAAGGCCTTCGACCCATGGAATCTGTGGGTAAGCCTTTTGATCCAGACCAGCATGAGGCCGTTTCGCAGATACCCGCTCCAAATGATCAATGGAAAGGCAAAGTATTTGAAGAGCTGGAGAAAGGATATTTTCTGAATGATAAGATCATTCGCTATGCGAAAGTTGTGGTAGCGGTGTAGCCAGGATTAAGGAGATGGCTTTGTAAAAGCGCACCATATATCCGGAGCAGGATCATCAATGGTGCAAAGCTCCGGTAATGAAGGCCACGTGATTTTATATTTCCATAGGTGAATTTTTAAATAAACAGACCGGCGGATTAAATCCATAAGGTGATTATCAAATGGCAAAAAGAGATTATTACGAAATTTTGGGAGTCTCCAGGAATGCGTCAGCCGAAGAGATCAAGAAAGCATATAGAAAAGTAGCGATGCAATATCATCCGGATCGAAATCCAGGTGATAAGTCTGCAGAAGAAAAATTTAAGGAGGCGGCTGAATCCTACGAAATATTGAGTGATCCTGAAAAAAGGGGCCAGTATGATCGTTTTGGACATGCAGGCGTTGGTAATGGCCGCGGATCCGGAGGCTTCAGTGGCGCAGGTGGCATGAATATGGAAGACATTTTCAGCCAGTTTGGAGATATTTTCGGAGATGATATTTTTGGGAGTTTCTTTGGTGGTGGAGGCGGCCGGGGCAAGAGCAGCGCGCGTGGACACGGCATAAGAGGAAGCAATCTCAGGGTGAAGATCAAACTCAATTATGAAGAAATTGCCAATGGCGCCACCAAAACCATCAAAGTAAAAAAATATATTTCCTGCCCGGTTTGCGGTGGAAGCGGGGCGAAAGATAAAGGATCGGTGCAAACCTGCGGCACCTGTGGTGGCAGCGGACAGGTGAGAAAGGTCACCAATACTTTTCTGGGCCAGATGCAAACGGTAACTACCTGCCCTACCTGCAACGGCGAAGGAACTACCATCACCAATAAATGCAGCAATTGCAAAGGCGAGGGGAGGGTATATGGTGAAGAAACGGTCGCTATTGAAATTCCCGCTGGCGTGCAGGAAGGCATGCAATTGAGCATGAGTGGAAAAGGCAATGCGGGCGAAAGAGGTGGCCCATCCGGAGACCTGATAATATTGATAGAGGAAGAAACTCATCCGCAACTGCAGCGGGACGGGCTGAACGTAGCATTCGATCTGCACATATCCTTTACCGACGCAGTATTCGGAACGCATTTGGAAGTGCCCACCATTGACGGAAAGGCCAAGATCCGAATCCCGGCGGGAACCCAGAGCGGGAAAATATTTCGCCTTAAAGGAAAGGGATTCCCTTCCATAAATTCATACGAACGCGGCGACCAATTGATCCATGTGAATGTGTGGACACCCCAGCATCTCAGCGCCGAAGAAAAAGCCATGATGGAAAAACTTCAGGATTCTCCAAATTTCAAGCCCCAGCCTGCTAAAGGAGAAAAGAGTTTTTTTGACAAAGTAAAGGAAATGTTTGGCTGATGAGGCCCTGGTTCCTCCTGTTGAATAGTATAACAACGGGGAATTTTAGCCATCTCTGCTGTTTTTGTTTACTGCCGGCATTAGAATCGCACCAAATTAAACCGTGCAAAACCGGCATCTCTATAAAGCGCTTCATCTCCCATTAGCAGAACACTCTCCACTCAATTCCTTACCTTCGCCGACTATGGAAAAAATCCGAAACAGGCAAATTGTAATGAGTGGGATCCGGCCTACAGGATTCCTGCACCTGGGCAATTATTTTGGTGCCCTCCGAAATTATGTGCGCATGCAGGATGAATTCGAATGCTTTTTCATGGTGGCCGATATCCATTCCCTCACTACCCATCCGGATACCAGTCAATTAAAGCATCATGTTCGCCGCGTGCTGGCCGAAAATATAGCCTGCGGCCTGGATCCTGATAAAGTGGCTCTATATTGCCAGAGTCATTTGCGGGAGACCGGCGAACTGTATCTATACCTGAATATGCTGGCCTATAAAGGAGAACTTGAAAAAACAGTTACATTTAAGGATAAAGTGAAATTGCAGCCGGAAAATGTGAATGCGGGCCTGCTTACATACCCGGTATTACAGGCCGCGGATATCATCATTCACAGGGCTACCCTGGTACCTGTGGGAAAAGACCAGGAGCAACACTTGGAAATGTCAAGGAATTTTGTGAAGCGATTCAATCACCGCTATGGCGAGGTGTTCCCTGAACCAAGGGCATTTAATTTTGGAAATGAGTTGATGCGGGTTCCCAGTTTGGATGGAAGCGGCAAGATGAGCAAGAGTGAAAACCAAAGCGCCACGATCTATCTGGCAGATGACGATGACAGCATCCGAAAGAAAATCATGAAGGCTAAAACAGATAGTGGCCCCACCAAAAAAAATTCCCCTAAACCAGACTATATTGAAGTGCTGTTTCAATTGATGAAACTGGTAAGCGATGAAGAAGTGGTGAAAAAATTTGAAGAAGAGTATAATAATCTCACGATACGTTATGGCGATATGAAAAAGAAACTTGCCGAAGACATGATAGAATTCATCAGGCCGATCAGACAAAGGGTAGAATCCATTTTGAAGGATGATGATTATATTCGGGATGTGATGGTAAAAGGGGCTGAAAAGGCCAGGGCAAGCGCCGAGGTCACGATGGATAAGGTTCGCGAAGCCATAGGACTCAGGTATTATTGAGCAAAGCTCCTTTCGTAAATCCAAAAAGAATTTCTACCTTAAGTTATCTCACACAGAATTTCAAGTAATGGCAAAGATCAAGAAACCAAAGCATATTGCAGTAGCGGGAAATATCGGGGCCGGCAAGACCACACTGACGGAAATGCTCAGCAAACATTACAAGTGGATACCTCAGTTTGAAGACGTAGATCATAATCCCTACCTCTTCGATTTCTATGAAGACATGCCACGGTGGAGCTTTAATCTCCAGATATATTTTCTTAACAACAGGCTCAATCAGTTACTTGAAATACAACGGGGATCCGAAACCGTGGTGCAGGACAGAACTATTTATGAAGATGCTCACATATTCGCGCCCAACCTGCACGAAATGGGCCTGATGAGTAAACGCGACTTTGATAATTATTTCCAATTTTTTGAAACCCTGAAGCGGATGGTTCAAGCGCCCGACCTGTTGATCTATCTCCAGGCCTCGGTGCCTACCCTGGTAGGGCAGATACAGAAAAGGGGTAGGGACTACGAAGAAAATATTCGCCTCGATTACCTGAAGCGGTTGAATGAATTTTACAATAAGTGGATCGATGGATATAAAGAAGGTCCCCTGCTGGTAGTTGATGTGGACAAAAATAAGTTCGCGGAAAATGAAGAGCATTTTGGTGATATCATCCGCAAGGTTGACGGGCTTCTCTATGGATTGTTTTAATACCGGCCCGGCATGCACCAAATATAGTCCTTGTTAAGAACCATTTATTCCTCCTGATTTATTCCTGCAATACAAAACAAAACCCCGCTCCCTGATGGGATTGGGGTTTTATTATCATGCGCAAGCAATCGAGCTCTCCGAAACCTCCTCCGGAAAGAACATTTATAAAACGGGAGCGGCAGATAATATTTCTGCAGAAACGGCTCCTCGGAATTTTTCAAAATTTTTGGTGAAATAGCTGGCGAGCATCTTTGCGTTTGCATCATAAGCAAGCTTGTCGGCCCATGCATTTTTCGGGTTCAGAATTTCGCTGGGTATTCCGGGGCAACTCAATGGCATTGCAGTCTTGAAAATGGGATGCATTTTATATTCAACCTTGTCAAGACTGCCATCCAGCACCGATGCGATAATAGACCTGGTATAAGCAAGCCTGATCCTGCTGCCCGTTCCGTATCCGCCACCAATCCAGCCTGTGTTGACCAGCCAGACCTTCACATTATGCGCTCTCATCTTACTGCCCAGCATAGACGCATATTTTGCGGGATGCAGTGGCAGGAAAGGGGCGCCAAAGCAGGCACTGAATGTAGCCTTGGGTTCCAGGATGCCCGTTTCGGTACCTGCTACCTTTGCGGTATAGCCGCTGATGAATTGATACATCGCCTGCGCGGGCTCGAGGCGCGACAATGGTGGTAACACTCCGTATGCATCACACGTTAAAAAGAATATATTTTCAGGGATGCCACCTACTGAAGGGATTTCCGCATTCCCAATATAATCGATAGGATAGGATACCCTTGTGTTTTCAGTGATGGACCTGTTTGCAAAATCGATGGTATTTGTACCCGGAAAAAAACTCACATTTTCAACCAGGGCTCCCGTACGTATGGCGCGATAGATCTCGGGTTCTTTCTCCTCGCTCAGGTCAATGCATTTCGCGTAGCAACCTCCTTCAAAATTGAAGACCCCATTATTGTTCCAGCCATGCTCGTCGTCGCCTATTAACCTGCGGGCAGGATCCGCACTCAATGTGGTTTTACCGGTTCCGCTCAAGCCAAAAAATAATGCCGTATCGCCACGCTCTCCGATATTGGCCGAGCAATGCATGCTCAATACATCATGATCGCGGGGCAACAGGAAATTCAAAACATAAAAGATGGCTTTTTTCATTTCACCGGTATACCCGGTTCCGGCAATGATTATCATTTTATGCCTGAAACTTACAACCACAGCATTATGTTGCCGGGTTCCGCACTCTTTGGGGTTCAATCGCAAACCAGGTGCGGCTAATATATGCCAGTCTGGGCTGAAGCCTTCCAATTCGCCTTCGCCGGGCCTCAGGAACATATTATAGGCAAATAGACCGAGCCAGGGTTTTTCTGTGACTATGCGAATATTCAAGCGGTAGTGCGGATCCGCGCAAGCATATGAATCCCGCGCCCACAATTCCGGTCTCCCATTCAAATAATCTGTTGTTTTTTTAAAGATGATGTCGAAATAATGAGGCTCAAGCGGAACATTCAAATCATTCCAGTTCACTGAGCTTTCCGTGATGCTATCTCTTATCGTAAACTTGTCTTTGGGTGAACGGCCGGTGAATTCACCGGTGTTGATTACCAGGGCGCCCCTGTCGCTCAGCCTCCCTTCTCCCATTCGGATTGTGTCCTTTACCAATGATTCCGGGGAGGATTGGTAATGGATATGGTCCGATACTTTCAGACCAAGATTGATCAATTTTTCAACCGGAAAAACCGTTGTTGGGATTGACATGAAAAAACCATTTGATAGAGCGCGAAATTATGTATAATTAGACTGATAACCTAACGATCGTTAGTTTTTGACTTTTATATATTTTAATGATTCTGCCATGTTTCTTTAGAATTATTTAAATTAATTGAGGTTATTTGACTGATAAATGTGATAACATTCAAAAATTAAACAAATTGCAAATCTTTGAAATCTTGAAGAAGGGGTACCTGTGATTCTGCGAAGGACTTGTTGAAATGGAGGGTTCGGGTGCTTTTTCACGAGCTGCATTTGCCAGATATTTGCACCAAACTCAACACTCATTTAATTGGTAGGCCCGGCAATAATCCTGATATTGTATTTCTAATTGAAAGGGTTTCTAAAATAATCTTCATGAAATATCTTCCTCTGAATGCTGCTATTTTTATTCAAAACCGGAAGCGTTTTATTTCGAAGATGGAGAAGGACTCCATCGCAATTTTCAACAGTAATGATGAATTGCCAACCAATGGCGATGCGCTATACAAATTCAAACAGAATTCAGACCTCTTCTGGCTGAGCGGTATTGAACAGGAAGATTCAATGGTAATTCTTTTCCCCGACAATCCCGATAAGCAATACCGCGAAGTGCTGGTATTGGTGCGACCCAACGAATTGAAGGAAAAATGGGATGGTCATCGGTTGAGAGCCAAGGAAGGAACGGCCATTTCAGGAATTAAGACGATAGTGTGGCTGGATTCACTGGATGCATTGCTGCAAACCTGGATTCACCTGGCCGATACGATTTACCTAAATACCAATGAAAATGACCGCAAGGCGAACCTTGTGCCGGTAAGGGATTACCGTTATGCACAGGAAATGAAAAGGCGCTATCCTGTGCACCATTACATGCGCAGTGCCCGCATCATGAAGGAACTCAGGGCCATCAAGACTGAATTGGAAATTGAGGTGATTCAAAAGGCAATTGATATCACCGAGAAAACTTTCAGACAGTTGCTGAAATTCATCCGGCCGGGTGTAATGGAATATGAAATTGAAGCTGAAATCTTTCACCATTTCCTAAGGAACAGAGCCACGGGACCCGCCTATGGTTCGATTATCGCGTCGGGCGACCGGGCCCGTACACTCCATTATGTAAGCAATGACCAGGAATGCAGGAATGGGGAATTGGTGTTGATGGATTTTGGAGCCGAATATGGATATTATAATGCTGACCTTACCAGGACCGTTCCGGTGAATGGAAAATTCACCAAAAGGCAAAGACAGGTATATGATTCCTGCCTCCATTTGCACCATTATGCAGCTTCGATCTTGAAACCGGGCATCAGCATTATTGATTATACCTCGAAGATAGGAGATGAGGCTACCAAAGAATTTCAGAAGATCGGTCTACTGCATAAATCAGACGTAAAGAATGAAGACCCTGAAAACAGGGCTTACAGGAAATATCTTTACCATGGCATTTCCCACCACCTCGGGCTTGATGTGCACGATCTGGGAACCCGTACTTCGCCTATTCAGGCAGGTATGGTTTTCACCATTGAGCCGGGTATTTATATTGAAGAGGAGGCCATGGGCATTCGAATAGAAAATAATTTCTGGGTTACGAAACACGGCAATAAGGATCTCATGAAAAAAATACCTATCACTGCGGAAGAGATAGAAAGCCTGATGAAGAAATAAACCAAGACCTAATTGAACCATTTAAGATGAAGCAGATTCCCAATCTATTTACACTACTGAATCTTTTTTTTGGATGCCTCGCGGTGATTGTAACCATGCAGTCGGGAATTGAATTGTCTGTTACCGATACGGGAAGCCAATTAATGAATATGCCTGAACAGATTTACCTGGCTTCACTTTTCATTGGATTGGCCGCGGTGGTTGATTTTTTCGATGGATTCATAGCGCGTCTCCTGAAAGCCAGTTCCGCCATGGGCAGGGAGCTCGATTCATTGGCAGACGTAGTGAGTTTCGGTGTTGCCCCGGGCTTAATTATTTATCAATTCCTTCGTCTCTCGGTTGCTACAGAAGAAAACGGTCTCGATGCATCTATTTGGTGGCTCCTTCCTGCCCTGGTGCTTCCCTGCGCCAGCGCCTACAGATTGGCAAAATTCAATATCGACAATTCGCAAACCTATTCGTTCAAGGGAGTACCCACGCCGGCTGTCGGCTTGGTGGTGGCATCATTACCCCTGATCTTTTGGCATGCCACCCAGCCCTGGCTGCTCAATTTATTATTGAACAAATGGGCATGGTACGCTATGGTGGCATTGCTGAGCTATCTCATGGTATCCAATATTCCAATAATGGGTCTGAAGTTCCGTGACTATTCCATCAGAAATAATATACCAAAATTAACTTTACTCCTTATATCGGTGGTGCTGGTATTGCTTTTCCGATGGACGGCCATTCCAATAATTTTTATCACCTACATTATTTTATCTTTGCTGCTCAAAAAAAAGACCGCATGACTTACACAGTTCATATCAATGTGATGCCGCTGAAGGAATTATTGGATCCGCAGGGCAAAGCCGTATTGAGTGGCTTGGGAAATCTCGGTTTGAATGCGGTGGAAGATGTTCGCATTGGGAAGCATATCACACTTCAGATCAATGCAGGCTCTGAAAAGGAAGCGAGGCAGATTGCGGAAGAAGCATCCAGAAAATTACTCGCGAACCCGGTTATGGAATATTTTGAAATCTCAGTCAAAAACTGACCTCATCCCTGACCTATTGATTTGAATGACCATCCCGGGCTGATGGCTACTGGCCCCAGCATTATGAAATTATATATAGTTCCATCCCCCATCGGGAATCTGGCAGACATGAGCTTCAGGGCCATTGAAGTATTAAAAGCTTCTGATCTCATACTTGCCGAAGATACACGCACCTCTTCGGTTCTTTTAAACCATTTTGGAATTGTTAAACCACTCACACCCTATCATCAGCACAATGAGCACAAAGTACTGCATCACCTCGTGGACCAGTTGAAGGCCGGTAAGATCATGGCCATGCTTACGGATGCGGGAACACCAGGAATTTCAGATCCGGCATTTTTGCTGGTGCGTGAATGCATACGTAATGGAATTGAAATTGAATGCCTGCCTGGCGCCACGGCCTTTGTACCTGCTCTGGTAAACAGCGGCCTCCCCATCCATCGATTTTGCTTTGAAGGATTCCTTCCTTTAAAAAAGGGAAGACAAACCCTGCTCAGAAAATTAGCGGAAGAAGAAAGGACTATGGTATTTTATGAATCGCCCATGCGATTATTGAAGACTCTTGAAAATTTTATCGAATATTTTGGGGCCGATAGAAACTGTTCCGTGAGTCGTGAAATCACAAAAAAATTTGAAGAAACCCGGAGGGGAAGCATCCAGGAAATATTGGACTATTATAAAGAAAAAGGGGTGAAAGGAGAAATCGTGATTGTTGTGCAAGGCAAAGATTAAAACCCTGTTAATCTCCTCATTGATCTTGTTCAATTTCTTTAATTTGCATGTCTTAGTAAATTTAAAGTCATGAGAGCCGTAAGATTATTCTGCATTATTTTATCTGCCTCGATCCTTGTTATCAATACGGCTGCCAGGGCGCAATTAGTGGAAGTGCCCACTGTTGTGAAGACCGCATTCGACAAGAAATTTCCTGGAGCGAAGGAAGTGGATTGGTTACACAATATTGGCAAGCCTGAAGTGAAATTCAAGTACGAAGACAAAGATTATTGGGCGAGATTCAACAAGAAAGGCATTTGGGAAGCCAGTTCCATCAAGATCAGCATGGAGGAATTGCCTTCAGAAGTATTAGACGGATTTCACAAAAGCAAATATGCCGATTGGCCCGTTAAGGAACTTAATAAGATCCAGAAACCTGGCGGAATCACCTATAAGATCAATGTGAGTAAGGCCGCACTCAACTCCAAGAACCTTCTGTTTGATGAAAAGGGGAGATTGTTGAAAGACAATTTTACCATTTAAAGATAGTATTCCAAAGCGGGAATCCCCGTTTACCGCGCCGTGCAATTACCCCAGGGATGTTGGCCCTGGGTGGCGCAAAGTGGCGCTTACCGTTCATGAAAATCATCATTGGTATAAGAATTTGTTCTTGAAAACTTCATTGCTCAGGAGCCTACACCGCCGTGCCGGGAGACTAATTTTCTTCATTTACGGCACCACAAGTCATTTTTCTTTTCTTCAAATCGTCAATTTTACGACATTTACGGATAGTTTACCAACAAGAATTCAGAAACATGAGAAGTCTATTCTGCACATTGCTGATTTGCATGCTCCCTTCAGTCATTTGTTTTTCCCAGGCCGATCGCTGGCAACAGCGGGTAAAATATTCCATGAATATCAATATGGATGTTCAGTCAAACCGGTTTACGGGCAATCAAATACTGGAATATTTCAACAATTCTCCCGATACGCTTTACAAACTATTTTATCACCTCTATTGGAACGCATTTCAGCCCAATAGCATGATGGATATGAGAAGCCGTGAACTGGGAAAGATAAAAGTAAATGGCAGGCCCGACTGGGACGGGCGTGTGAGAGACCGGATTTTCAAATTGAAACCCGACGAAATCGGTTATCAAAAAGTGTTATCGCTGAAGATGGATGGGGTGAACCAGACTTACAAAGTGGATGAAACCATCCTCGAGGTGCTTTTATCGAAACCAATCCTGCCGAGGTCGAAAGTGACGCTTGACATGGATTTTGAAGCGCAGGTGCCGCTTCAGGTCAGGCGAAGCGGACGTGACAATCCAAGTACCGGCGTGAGGTATTCCATGAGCCAATGGTATCCCAAGCTTTGTGAATACGATTACGAAGGCTGGCACCCCACGCCCTATGTAGCGCGGGAATTTTACGGTGTATGGGGCGACTACGAAGTGAAAATCACGATTGACAAAAATTATATGATTGGGGGAACGGGCTACCTGATGAACGCCAACCAGATTGGATATGGTTATGAAACTCCGGGTACGAGGGTAGTGCGCCCTGCAGGCAACGTGCTCACTTGGAATTTTGTTGCACCCAATGTGCATGATTTTGTGTGGGCGGCCGATCCTCAATTTAAACACCTGGTACGCAATGTTCCCAATGGGCCTACCATAAATGTATTGTATAAGGCCAGGGAGAATGACCCAAAATATGACGAAGCCTGGAAACAGGTGGCAGACGCCGCTGTTATGGTATTGCCCTATATCCAGAAGCGATTCGGGAAATATCCTTACAGGCAATATTCGTTTATTCATGGGGGTGATGGAGGCATGGAATATCCCATGGCCACCCTGATCAGCGGTCCGAGCCTGGGCACCGCATTCCATGAGTGGATGCATAGTTGGTACCAGGGCATGTTTGGAACCAATGAGTCACTCTATGCCTGGATGGATGAAGGGTTTACGGAATATGCTTCAGCCGAAGTGGAAGCTTTTTACAACGCACAACCTTCAATTCGTAAGAGACTCGAGGCAGACCCTGCCAGGTTGCAATACATGGATTCGGTAGATGCCCTCCTGCCCCTGAGGCACTATGGTCAGTACCAGGGCTATCTCTATATCGCGAAGAGTGAATGGGAAGAGCCCCTCACCACACATGCCGATCATTTTAATACCAATTTCGCATATAGTCTGGCATCTTATTCCAAGGGCGCCGTTTTCATGGCGCAGTTGGGATATATCATTGGCGAAGAAACCCGTGACAAGGTGTTGCTGGAATATTATCGTTTATGGAGATTCAAGCATCCCAATGCCAATGATTTTGTGCAGGTAGCCGAAAAAGTTAGTGGACTCAAATTGGATTGGTATAAGGAATACTGGATAGCCACCACCAAGACCATTGACTATGGAATAGACAGTTTGTGGGAAGAAGCCGGTAAAACAAAGATCCGTTTGAAGATGACCGGTAAGGTGCCGATGCCCCTCGACGTGATGATACAATATAAGAATGGGAATAGGGAATTGGCCTATATTCCACAATACCTGATGTTCGGAGAAAAGCCTGTTGAAGACAAATCCGTTCCCCGGATCAGTTTTGAGCCCTGGAAATGGACGAATCCTACCTACACAATTGAATTGAATCATAAACTGACTGAATTCAAGTCTGTTGAAATTGATCCCACGAAACGGATGGCGGATGTGAACAGGGAAAACAACCGCCTGGAATTGAATTGGTGAATATGGACCCGCAACCCTTATGGAGTCCCTGGATTCATTATTGAAAGGATGCAGGTGAATCAGTTTGATGGAAATTTGCGAACAATATCAATACCTGTATGATCGGTTTTTGCCCTGCCGGTGTAGATATTTGCAAGTAGAAATTTAAGAGGTACACAAAAAAAAATAAAAGCATCATGCTACGATATGATGCTTTTTTGTTAAAAACGGGTTGGGAAAGGAACGGGTTACCGTCCAAAATATTTGTTGACCGCTTCCACGCGGTTATTGACATGCAGTTTTTCGTAAATATGGTATACGTGTTTCCGTACTGTTTCCTGAGCGATCCCCAACTGCGATGAAATCTCTTTGTAAAGTAATCCCTTTGCAAGCAATTCCAGGATTTCATTTTCGCGATTGGAAAGCTTGTCAAGGCTGGTGATGCCGGATGCGGATGGTTTCCCCTGGAAGGCCGTGACCACTTTTCTGGCGATTTGGCTGCTCATCGGAGCGCCACCGTCTTGTAATTCCCGGATAGCCTCCAGTAATTTTCCCGGAGCTGTCTTTTTCAGGATATAACCATTGGCTCCTGCGGCAAGCGCTTCGAAAATTTTTTCGTCTTCCTCATAAACCGTACACATCATGAATAATATATCGGGGAATTGAGGCTTCAGCTCTCTTACGCAATCGATCCCGCTAATTCCGCCCAGGTTTATGTCCATCAACACCACATTTGGCTTGAGTCGGGGAATGCCAATGATGGCATCTTCGGCACTGATGTACGAACCCAGGAATTTATATCCATCCGCCATCATGATGATTTGCTCCAATGCCTGCCTGATGTCATTGTTGTCTTCAACTATACAAACGGATATCGTGTTGTGATCGATCACGGTATAACAAAGCTAGCGTTTAATTAATAATTATTATGTACCCTAAAGTGGGTATTCAAGTTAAGGGAATGTTTAAAGTTACGGTTGTGCCATTGTGTTTGTTGATATGAAATACGCCTCCGATACTCCGAACCCGCTCTTCCATGTTACGGATGCCATTGTTGTGCGCTTTGATCTGGAGGGGATCGAATCCAACGCCATTGTCGCTGATACAAATAGCAAAATCTTTATTGATGGAAAAAGTGAGCTCAACCCGGGTGGCTTGCGAATGTTTTACGATATTATGGAGCGATTCCTTTACGGTTAGCAGGATGTTGCGGCGGATCTCACCACTGATTTCGGCATCCGGGATGTTCTCCGGTATGATGAGGCGCAGATTAATGTGAAAGGGTTCAAAAAATTCCACCACCTGGTGCCGGAGATAGGCAATCAGGTTGGGAAGGGTATCATTCCTGGTATTCATGGTCCAGATAATCTCATTCATTTTATCCATCAGTTCGCTGGAAGTGGTGGAAATCTTGTCAAGCTCCAGATCGGGGCTTTCTCTTTTTTCATTCTTGGCTTTTGCCACTTCACTCATCAACCTAATTGAAGTGAGCCCCGAGCCAATATCATCATGTATTTCCTGTGATATTCTGTTTCGTTCCTTGTCCCTTGCATCCATGATGGCCTTATATTTTTCCAATTCCTTATAATCGTTTTCCATCTGCAATCTTTCTACGGCGCGCATGCTTTCAACCTCGTCTTTCCTTGCCTTATAGGCGAGACCCTGCAGGAAAAAGAACATTTCCAGTAAGATCCCCATCATGAACAGGATAAGTGGCGCCCCCGAATGTCCCCAAACGCGGTAGTCATAATTGCCAACCCTGTCGAGATAGAGTGCAATCATTCCAAATATTACAATAGAACTCGCGCCCATCGCAACATACCAAGCCATCCGGTTTTTCCACATTAAGAAAATAATGATGATATACACAGAATACATGAGGATGAAAATGCGCAGCATATCGAAAGCGTAGTCGCCGATATAGTTGAACCGGTCGCTGTAAGTGACCGGAAGGTTGATGATCAGAAAAACAATCTGTATCCAGATAATGATCCCAATGAGCCGGTAAATTTCGGGGAGATTCTGTTTCAGCTTCAGGAAGCTGCATACAAAAAACAGGTAGAGTATATTACCTGCCATTTGCAGCAACTGGAATCTCAATTCATAGAAATAGAAGTAGGTTTCATTGAAGAATATTACGTTCAACAGCCTCGACGCAAAATACAGGATGAAACAGAAGGCCGCCAAGGCATAATATAAGTAGGCGTTCTGGCCTGTTCTTAAGAATCTCGTTATTGCATAAGCTAACATGCTGAGCATGATTCCCAGGATCATGGTAGTGGCATAAACGTAGATCCTGTTTGGAAGGATGAAGCGGCCGTATGCGAAATCAACATCCTCCCCGGGCAACACAATAGCCGGATCAAACTCCTGCCAATTATAAAAATGTATCTGCAATTGCAAATAATAAGTGTTTTGTGAATGCCTGGGAATAATCAATAAACTGTACGGAATGTTGGCAAGTAGCGGAAGTGAGTATTTTTTGACCTGGGAAGACAAGGGAATCAAATTCCCTGCAGAATCCTTTTCATACAGGGTATATCTAATGGCCTTACCTACATAGAGCCAGCATGAATCGTTGAGCGCCCCACTGTTGTAAAGTGTGATTTTCGCAAAATAATTCGCATCCAGTTTTTTTGGATCAATGATCAGGCCCTTGCCCGGTGATACAAATTGGCTATCATTTAATTCATGAATTGTTACTTTTTTGGAATAGTCCACAAAATATCCCAACTTGTTTGCAATGGAACTATACTCTTTGATTGCCGCAATATCAATAATGGAGTCATGCTGTGCGACTCCGATAGCAGGTACCAGGATGCCGATTATTATTATGAAAAACCATCTCAGCCGCAATCAGTCTCTATTTACGGCAAACATAACCCATCATATTCAAAAAAAGAAAATTTGAGATTTGAGAAATTTTACATGGCGGTATAAAGAATGTATTTCTCGTGGAAGAATGGCTCCGGGAAAATCCTTGAAATATCCCAGATATAAGGCCTGAGCCGGCTATTGGAAATTTCCTGTGAAAGATCACCCCCTTTCAGGCATATCAGGCCATTCTTGAAATCTTCCATTTTTCTTTCATTTCTCAGCAGAGGCCTGCTCCAATGCCAGAGGTCCTTCAGGGGCGCCACGGCGCGACTCACCGCAAAATCAAATTTACGGTCTCTGATTGATTCCGCTCTTGTGTGTTGAAAGCTGATATTTTCCAATCCCAGGGCCCGAACCACTTCATTCACTACTTTCAATTTTTTCCCGATAGAATCCACGAGATGGAATCTTACTTGGGGAAAGTAGATTGCCAATGGTATCCCCGGGAATCCTCCCCCCGTACCTATATCAATGATTTCAATACCAGACTGAAAATTGAATATGGAAGCAATTGACAGGGAGTGAAGTACATGTTTTTCATATAATGCGTCGATATCCTTCCTGGAAATGACATTTATTTTCGCATTCCATTCGGCATACAAGGGCCCCAGCGCAGCGAACTGCTGCATTTGCTTTGGTGTAAAATCAGAAAAATATTTGGTTATTATTTCCAGTTTACTTTGGGCTTTTTCCATAATGCCGCTGCAAAAATGAGATAATAAAAGAACATGAATAGGTCAAAGAGCCAGAACCATGGCCAAAGGTCTTTTTCATTCAACAGTAACATGGATTTGAACCAGATGATACCCTGAATGAGAAAGCGCAATCCGAAGGCCGCCAGCACAATTCTCCAGTCAAAAACAAAAAGGCTCCAGATGAATAAGGGGTAAAAGAGGAAGTGGGTGATAGCGTACATGCCGAGGAGAAACCGGTGCCCAGGCTTATAATATTTGGCGGTGCTGAAATGTCTCTGCTTTTGTTTCCACCAGTCTCCCCAGTTTTTTTTCGGAATTGACAGGGTGAAAGCTTCTTTGTCAAGTACCAATGCTGTATTTTTCCGGTTGGCAACTCTGTTAATGAACAGGTCATCGTCTCCACTGGGAATATGGTTGTGTGCGGAAAATCCCTTGTTTCTGAAAAAGACTTCTTTTTTGTAGGCCAGGTTTCTGCCTACACCCATATAAGGGATGCCAGCCAAGGCATACGAAAGATATTGAATAGCGGTATGAAATGTTTCGAAACGAATGATCTTATTCAGCCAGCCTTTTCGTTTGTGATAGGCGCCATAGCCCAAAACGATCTCAGTCCCGTCCCGGAAGCCGCCCTCCATTTTTTGTATCCAGAATTCCGATGCGGGAATGCAGTCTGCATCCGTCATTAGCAGTATATCGTGTTTGGCTGATTTAATGCCGATAGACAGTGGAAATTTTTTGCCCGGAATTAGTTTGGCCTCCTGTTTTAATTCTACTACGTGGAGTTGGGGGAAATCCTGTTGCAGCGCTTCCAACAGATAATGGGTTTCATCCAGGGAATTGTCGTTCACTACCAGGATTTCGTGAGGTGCCTCATAATCCTGCGCCAATACACCCGGAAGGTTTTTAGCAAGATTGGCAGCTTCATCGCGGGCGCAGATGATCACCGATACGGGGTTCTGTCCATTTTCGTGGGATGGAGGAATGTAATATGCAATCCTCCTGAAAAAATACAGGTAATAGAAAATCTGGGTTAGGGTGATGAGAAAAAAGACTGGAGAAATGATTTCCCACCATTGCAAATTCTCAATCATGGCGGCGAAGGTATGAAATAGTTAAGTGTGGGAAACAGGGATCCCGTAAGAAGTTTGGCAGCCGGGAACGAAGAAAATGGCGGATGGTTTTGAATACGCAATTCTCGATATATTCGCCATTCTAAAATAGAGCCGTTGAATTTCCAGATTGAAAGGGTTTCCGATAAGTCCGGGGCAAGAGCAGGCAAGATCTCTACGGATCATGGTGAAATTCCCACACCCATATTCATGCCGGTGGGTACAGCAGGCAGCGTGAAAGCTTTGACCCAGGAACAATTGGAGCAGGATGTGAAAGCAAAGATCATTCTCGGCAATACCTATCATTTATACCTGAGGCCGGGTATAGAGGTGCTTGAAAATGCAGGGGGCCTGCACCGGTTCATGAACTGGAAAAGGCCGATCCTCACAGACAGTGGCGGATACCAGGTTTTCTCGTTGGCCGGAACCCGCAAGATCCATGAAGATGGCGTAACGTTTCAAAGCCATATAGATGGCAGCAGGCACTTGTTCACGCCGGAAAAGGTGATGGATATACAGAGAAGTATAGGCGCAGATATAATCATGGCTTTTGATGAGTGCCCTCCTTTTCCCAGCGAGCACGCATATGCGCAGGAATCAATGAGGCTCACTCATAGGTGGCTCAACAGGTGCATCCGGAGATTTGATGAAACGCAGGGCCTTTATGGGTACAGGCAGCATTTGTTTCCCATCGTGCAGGGAGGGACCTATAAGGACCTGAGGATTGAATCATGCCAATACATCGCTTCAAAAGAAGCGATGGGTAATGCAATCGGGGGACTGAGCGTTGGGGAACCCGAGGCCATGATGTATGAACTCTGTGGGCTCTGCTGCGATAACCTTCCCGTTGCCAGGCCCCGGTACCTGATGGGCGTCGGCACTCCCTGGAATATCCTGGAATGTATTTCATTGGGCGTTGACATGTTTGATTGCGTAATGCCTACGCGTAATGGACGCAATGCGATGCTGTTTACCAGCAAGGGCGTCATCAATATCGACAATAAGAAATGGGAAAAGGATTTTTCACCCATTGACGACGGCATTTCCTTTAATATGAGCCAGAATTACAGTAAGGCCTACCTGCGTCATCTCGTCAAGAGCAAGGAGATTCTGGGCCTTACGATAGCCAGCATCCAAAACCTTGCATTTTATCTTTGGCTGGTTGGGGAAGCGCGTACCCATATTCTTCAGGGAGATTTTGAAAGCTGGAAGAATGAAATAGTGGCAAGGATAAGAACCCGTTTGTAAAAAAGACCAGCCCCATGCACTCGTATTCCATAAAGAATTCAGGATATGACCGAACAGGAAAAACAAAAAAATCTCTATTCCTGATAGCCTTTAATGATAGAATCCTGTAAGGAGGCAAGACTTCATTTTCTTTTTTGCGAGAATATCCAGGGCAATAATTCCGGTTCTGCGAATGCGTTGGTCCAACTGTTATGATTGACACCGGGATATTCAGAATATTTTACCTCGGCGCCCGCTTTCCGCAAAACCCTCACCATCAGCCTGGAATTGGCAACAGGAACTACTGCGTCTATGGCACCATGAAAAACCCAGATCGGAAATTTCTTTGCATATAATTTTACGGCATCCGGATTGCCCCCGCCACAAATAGGAAATGCTGCGGCAAATAGTTTTGGTCTTCGCCAAAGGATTTCAAAAGTGCCGAACCCTCCCATTGACAGGCCGCCAACATAAATTCTCTTAGGATCGGCCCGGCCGCTTTTCACAAGGGTATCTATAAAATCCATCACCATTTGCAGGGGCCTGGAGGCGGCTCCGTCCATGGGAAATGCAAAATTCCCCAGAGAATCCGCTACGGGTTTTCTGTCAACCTGGCTCCAACTTGAATCTTTGGGGCATTGGGGAAATACAATAATCGCTGGGAACTTGCTACGATTCACTGAATCCAAAAACAACCACGCTCCCCAGGTAAGTTGAGCCTCATTATTATTTCCTCTCTCGCCCGAGCCATGGAGGATTATCAGGAGGGGATATTTCTTATTTATAGAGAAATCCATGGGTGAAAGTATCCTGCATGGAAGCGTATCGCTTCCCTGTATGAAAAGTTGTCTTTCGTACAGGTTAAGGTCCTGGGTTTTTCCTTCATTACCATAAAAAATTCCGGTAGATAAAAGGAGAAGGGAGTAGAGGCATTTTTTCATCCAAGAAAGATACGAAGTTCTGCCAATTTCCAAACTGGCGGGGAATGCAAAGGTTTTGGAGATGCAATATTGATCAGCTGTTCAATCTTATTCTTTCACAGAGCCTTCACAGCCCGGATTTCAGCGCTATCGGTTTTTACTCTACTTTTGCCACGCTCGCAATGGAATATTGAAATTTGTTCCGGGTCAGGCGGCGGCATCTCATGAAAAAGATAGACTGGTACATATTCAGGAACTTCATCTACACGTTTGTCTATTGTATCATCTTGTTTACCGCTATTTCTGTGGTAGTGGATATCAGCGAAAAAACGGATGATTTTGTAAAGGCCAACCTTAGCTTTAAGCAGGTTATTCAGGTATATTACCTGGGCTTCATACCTTATATTGTAGCCTTTCTTTTCCCCTTATTCACTTTCATCGCGGTTATTTTTTTCACATCAAGGCTGGCCAATCGATCTGAGATCATTGCCATACTCGCAAGCGGAACAAGCTTCAACCGCTTTCTTAAGCCTTATCTGGTGGGAGGATTCATGCTGGCAATCGTGCTCTGGGCAGGCAACCGGAAACTGGTTCCCTGGGCGAATGGCATACGCACCAACTTTGAAGCCACTTATGTAAATACACCAGGCAAATATTCCAACTACAATGACCTGTATATGCGGGTGGATTCATTTACATATTGTGGTATCCGTTATTATGATACAGTTTCCAAGAGTGGCAACGGCTTTTTTATGGATCGCCTGATTGGAACACAGGTTGTATATAATCTCCGCGCCGACAATCTGATTTGGGACACAACAAGGAAAATGTGGAAACTGGTTACTGTTACTGAAAGAACCATCGATGGATTGCATGAATACCTGAAGAAGGATACGGTAATGAGGATGAACTTTAATTTTTCGCCGGAGGACCTTAAGAGGGATGAGTTTGTAAAGAACCGGCTCACCACAAAGGCGCTAAAAAGACTCATCAGGCTGGAAGAATTGAGAGGCTCTGAAGGAATCAATGACCTCAAAGTGGAGTTATACCGAAGAGACGCAACCCCTGTAACCGTTATCATACTCACGATGATTGGCGCCATACTGGCTTCGCGCAGAATCCGCGGTGGCAGCGGCATACACCTTGCTGTCGGGATCATCATCGCGTCTTCCTTCATTCTGTTCGACAGGTTCTCCACCATTTTCAGTTCCAAAGGCAATTTACCTCCGCTCATGGCTGCCTGGATTCCCAATATATTGTTTGGGCTCCTCACCTACTATTTGTACCGAAAGGCTCCGAAATAGCCCGCTCAAAGAAGGGATTTAATTAATCCCAATTCAAAATATTGTTTGAATTGTCCTGTGGTTACGGCACTCTGTTTCTTATGGTGATTCATCCACCAGATTAATGTATGATTAGAACTGGCAGGAATTTCTCTTCGGATTCTTGTGGATGCATTGTTTTAGCTAACTTTATTATCCCATAGTATCATTCGATACAACAACCCCGGAAATCTTAAATATTATTAATATGGACATGATTAAAGAAAGGTTCAGTGTAAAGGCGGAAGCATTGGCCGCCGAGATCAGGGAGATTCTTAAGGAACATGGAAATAAAAAAATCGGGGAGGTTTCGCTCGTGCAAATTTACCAGGGAATGCGTGGTATTACCGGCCTGGTGAGCGAGACTTCTTTGCTGGATGCACAGGAAGGAATTCGTTTCCGGGGCTATTCCATTCCTGAATTACAGGACAAATTACCAAAAATACCCAAGGGAACCGAGCCCCTGCCGGAAGGACTCTTTTATCTG
>CALFNL010000037.1 GCA_937902875.1 uncultured Bacteroidota bacterium
TTGCAGTTATGATGAGTCCGTCACGGCCCATACGATCTTCCACAAGCTGAAGATCCCGCTGCTGAAGGCCTTTGGCTTGGCCTTCCGGCTCTCGGTAAAGAAAAAGGGAATGTCCACCAGGGAGCTGGCCCGGGAGTTTTCCATCAATCAAAAATCATCCTGGCTCTTCAAGCGCAAGACCCAGGAGGCGATGAAAACTGGCGACAGCCATCCTGCGGACCTGGATTCGGGCCTGGTGGATTTATTGATTGGAAGGCGGCGTGGCAAACGCAGGGGAGCAAAGAAGATGAAGGTGATTGAGCCCGAAGGAGTGAATGGCACTAAAAGGGGCGGAATCTATGGTAAGGGGAATAAAGAATCCGCAAGTCCTTGTTTTACACCGATTTCTGACTGGGAAATTAAACTGGAAAATGCAGGAGTTTTCGGATTGGAAGACTATAGGTCATCAAAAGAAGAATTGGAAATCAGACCGGTGCCATTGGGGGACGAAAGAAGAATTCCTGGAATGTATGTGGTGGTGATGAATTTAAGGGGATGGCTGAGAGGCATTCACCATCACTGTTCCGAAAGATTTGTTCATGGCTATCTGGATGAATTCTTTTTTAGGTTCAACGGCAGAAATTCAATGAGAAGCCTCTGGCACAGGCTCATATAGAAATTTATGACGAAGCCACCCTGCCTCTATAAGGTCAGTGCGGCCTAAATGGGTAATCCTTGACTTTTTTGAGAGAATTTTAATCAACCGAAAATTCGATCTCAGTTTGGAAATGCCAACATACAATCGCTTTTTAACAGACGCAACAAAGGGAATGAAATTTCTCTTCAGTGTAATTTCTATTTTCTTAAGCCTGCTTCTGTCGCCTATTATATGCAAATCTCAAAAGATTGACAGCATTTATTTCAACCTCTACACCGACAGTCTCAAAAAAGGAAGCTACAACTATATTAATGTGGAAGGGCAGACAGAAACCCGAAAAATTATTCCCTTAGACAGCACCAATCTTATTTTCGAAGCCTCATCCGGAAGGTTTTATGGTAATAGTTTATGGCTATCCCGTGAAACAAAGCTGGAAAAAGTAGTCATTAAAGTGAGCCTGCGGCAGAATCCATCATTTGTATTGACCAGGGCCATTTATATCAAAAAGAAAGAAGAAGACTGAACACGGGGGCCATCAAAAAAAACTGCTCATGGATACAGCTTCCCGAAGCGGTAAATCCCGGCTTCCATGGAAAGCCAATCATTCTTCCGCCAAGGTTAGACCGGGTTCAAATTCGCAATGCTTATCTCGCCGGAACCATTTCCGATCTCATCTTCTTTGCGTCGTCGAGGAATTTGGCCAATCCAATATCGGTCAGAGGATGTTTTAACAATCCGAGTATTGATTCCAGAGGGCAGGTGCACACATCTGCGCCTAATTCAGCTGCTTTTACAATATGCAATGCACTGCGTATGGAGGCAGCCAGTATTTCTGTCTTGTAACCCTGCAGAGAATAAATATGTGCCATCTGTTCTATCAATTCCATGCCGTCCCAGGTGCTATCGTCAATCCTGCCCACAAATGGAGACACATAGGCGGCCCCCACCTTGGCAGCCAGTATGGCCTGCCCCGCGGAAAACACGAGTGTGCAATTGGTGCGAATCCCATTGTCTGTGAACCACTTCATTGCCTTCACTCCATCTTTTATCATCGGGATTTTTACTACAATATTGGGATGAATGGCCGCCAGTACCTTCCCCTCGGCTACCATATTGGCGAAATCAGTTGAAATCACTTCGGCGCTCACATCGCCATCCACCATTTCACAAATCTTCTTGTAATGCTCCATCACGGCATCCTCGCCTTTTATGCCTTCTTTGGCCATCAGGGATGGATTGGTGGTAACTCCATCCAGGATTCCCAATTCATGGGCTTCTTTTATCTGCGCGAGATTGGCTGTATCAATAAAAAATTTCATATTAATGAATTTTCAATTAAGATTTATGTGAAGATACAAAATCATCTTTAGGCAGTTCTTAGCCCCATGGCTGGGATGTGGAAGAAAAAAAATGGCAAGTTACTTACATCGCACCGCTACAACCGCCTACCCTTGCTGCCTTCCGGCCCTGGGGGAGTTCAGCAGGAGCTGGTCGTATAAGACTTGCCGCTGCGAAGATAAGGAGATTTATGAATTCTGAAAATATGCCCTCGGCGATTCAGGCATTTTAGCAATCAATTACAAAGATTGTATCCACTCATTGACCGGGCCTGTTGAGCATTGAATTCAGTTTTGCCATACCCATGAGCCTATCGAAACGGCCGCCCAGTTCCCTATAATATGCCAAAACAAGGTATTCATTCTCCGTCTCCCAGGTATTTCCTTCGGTCATGGCCAAATCAAATTTAGGTTGTTTGTCATAGGGATTTAACAGCGCATAGGCATAGTCATAATATCCTTGCTTCAGGTAGAGGGTGGTTTCATACAATTTCTTTTCGTCATTCCATTGCATGCGGGCATTATCTTCCTTGCCATAATTGGTAATCTCTCCAAATAAATAAAGCTCCTCATTGGTATAAGGGATGTTTTCAGGTGGAACAAAGGTGAAATGAATTGTGGCATAGTCACCGTTCCAATATGGGTTCATGTTGTCTGTATTGTCCAGAAAATACCTTCCATTGTAGTCAGTATAAAAATAATATCGCTGGCTGGGCCTGGGACCATCGGGCACTACAAACAACTCATAGGCCGTATTGGTATTTTCCTGTCTCCTCACCCTATCACTTAGTAGCCGAAAACTTCTCAGGTTCAGCCATCGCCATTCTTTTCCGGCAGGCATTACACAATCGCTCTCAGAATTATATTCATAATTATTGCCCCTCACAATGCTTGGAATGATATTGTGAATACAATTATCCCAGCGATAATTTTGGAGGATCACCACTTTCACCTGCTGTTGCGGGTAGCTCACGTTAAGAGCTCCCGAATTCAACACGAGCTGGATCTTCTGGCTCTTATTGAAATATTGCTGGCTGAATGGCTGTACAATTTGTGCCGCAACGGAAATGCCTGGTTCTACAACCAGGAAGCGTTTGGTAAATGCGAGCCGGGATGTGTCACCATCCAGGAAAACTTTCAGCACAAAATTACCCGACCTGGTAGGAACCATATTCTGATCTGGAAATTTAACCTGGTAATGAGTATAGCGGCTAAGAATCAGCGATGAAAAGCGATAATTCGTAATCCGCTGACTGGTGAACCCTTTCACGTAATCAAAAAATCCGGTTTGCACCGGCGACCAGTCGGCATTTCTCATTTCAAAAGTGAAATAATAATATTTCACGTCTCCATCGAGATCATCAAAATCCAACTGCATTGACCCCGAGCTGCCCAGGCTGATTACCGGATAGGCAAGTTGGTCGCCTGTTCTTATCAGTTGGGTTGTACGGATGTTTTTCATGAAAACCTGGTCGGGTTCCCGCTGCGCCGCTACTTTAAAGTATGCGATCAGGGAAACGGATATCAGGGTTAATGCTATGAAAGGCTTACACATTCCAAATTCGTTTATCTTCACAATTTAGTAAAATACGCTGGTATTGAATGTCGCCGCTTTCATAGCAAAACGCATCGCCTTCAACAGGCAGAAATCTTTTTCACGTTTCATAGTGAGGCTCGCAACTGTGGCAACTGCCATTAGTGTAGCCGTCATGATCATGACTCTTTCCTTCGTAACCGGTTTCCAGGAAGCGGTCAGTCAAAAGATCTTCGGTTTTTGGGGCCATTTAAGAGTGCAACATTACGAGCAATACAAGGCTTCCATCGCTGAAGAAGAACCAATAGCAAGGAATGATTCCATCGTCAATCTGATAAAGAATATAAAAGGTATCCGGCAGGTACAGGCCTTCGCCACCAAATATGCCATACTCAAATCACCCGAATATATTGAAGGCGTACTCTTCAAAGGCGTGGACAGCAATTATGATTTCAGTGGCATGCAACAATTTCTGGCAGAAGGAAGATGGATTCAGGCGAATGATTCCAGTTACAGCAGGGAAATTGTATTGTCTGAGTACACGGCGCAGCAATTACAGATAAAGGTGAATGACCGGATACTAATCTATTTTTTCAGGGGTGACAAGCCCCCGAGGCCCGACAGGCTGACGGTAGTGGGACTTTATAAAACGGGCATGGAAGAATATGATAAATTATATGCCATTGGAGATTTAAAACTGGTACAGCGATTGAATAACTGGCATCGAGGCGATATTGGAGGATATGAAATTTTTGTGGATGACTATCATCATATGGAAGAGTTGAATGATGCCATATTCAATGCCCTGCCCGGAGAATGGAGCAGTAAAACCATCAAAGAAATATACCCCAACCTGTTTGACTGGTTGAAACTCCAGGACATAAACAGGGATGTAGTATTGGGAATCATGATCATTATTGCCATCATCAACCTCATAACATGCTTAATCATCATGGTGTTGGAAAGAACCAGGATGATTGGGGTGCTCAAGGCTGTGGGCGCCAGCGATTGGACCGTACAAAAAATCTTCAGCATCCAGGGCATTATTATTTCCGTTATTGGAGTGGCCTGGGGATTGATAATTGGAGTTGGTATTTGTTTGATTCAAAAGCAAACGGGATTCATCAAATTCTGGGATGAGAATGCATACTATATGTCGGTAGTGCCGGTTCATATAGTCTGGGTTCAAATCATCACAGTGGTTCTGGTAACCCTGGTCATTTGTTTTCTCATATTACTGATTCCAACATTGGTGAGCAGGAAGATACAACCCGCCAAAGCCGTACAATTCAGATAGACAGATGTCTTCAGACAGATTTATTATAATATAATGTTAACACGGTACTCCGCATCAGAATATTTTTGGATTTACAAACCCTGTATAAAATTTTCAATTGACATTGGCTGGAAATGCACCTCCGGGTTTCAATGTGGCAAAACATGAGAAAGGATAATGCCCGTGGCAACGGCAGCATTCAGGGATTCCGCCTTCCCCCTGGCAGGAATGGTGATCTGCATCGTGGCCCTTTGCAGCAGGGACTCGGTGACGCCCGAGGATTCATTTCCAATCAACACGATGCCTTCCTTGAGAGTTCCACAATCATAAATTGATTCTCCATGCATGGCCGCGGCCCATAGCTGCAGGCTGTTGTTTGCCGTCAACCATTCTTTGAGATTCCGGTACCAGAGGTTTACCCGCAACATGCTACCCATGGTGGATTGAACTACTTTTGGGTTGTAGAGTTCCACGCAATCATCGCTGCAAATAATATTCTGAATGCCGAACCAGTCGGCAATTCTTATGATCGTACCCATATTTCCAGGATCCCGGATCCCTTCGAGCATCAGGGTTATGGATTCTTGTGTGTCGGGGCCATCACCTGGATCCCATTTTTTCACAATCGCGAGTACCTGGTGCGGACTGGTGAGATGAGATATCCTGTGCAGTTCATCCTCACTGATTTCTTCGATGCCTGCAGTCGGGAGTAAACGCAGAAGAGCCTGCTCCTGCCTGAGCCAATGACCAGTAGCATAAATGGATTGCACCCGACCGGGAACCTCCTGTAGGAATTCTGAAACGATCTTGGGCCCTTCTATGATAAAAGAGTCTGATTCATCCCTGAATTTTTTATGGTATAAACTTTGAATATATTTGATTCTTGATTTGCTGAGCATTGTTACACCCGATTATGTCTGTTCAACCAACGAAAATACATTTCTTATATCGTTTCCCTGTCGCAATTCTTTTCCTGGTAGGCAGTATCTCATCTTGCACCGTAGTAAAGAAATATCATCCATACAAACCCTTCGTTTTCGAAAACAAAATAAATATAGTCGGCAAATCGGGAATCGATGAGAAATCGGCCCTGAAGGATCGCCTGTTGTCCCAAATTGAAGACAGCGTTAAACCCAGGGTTAAATATTTTTTATTCTTTCACCGAAAGATTGTTGGACCGGCTGTGTTCGACAGTAATTATGTGAAGCAGTCCGTGGCGAATATGAGAAACCTGATCATCACGAACGGTTATTTCAGGGGAAAAGTGGGCGCTGACTGGTCAGAAATTGATACTGTGGAACACAATGGCAAGCTGGACCAATACAGGCTAACGGTTGAGTACACCGTTGATCCTGGTAAAAATTTCAAGATTGATTCAATCAGTTATGATTTTATTGACAGCAATCTTCAAAGGCTGGCCGAACTGAGTCAAAAAACATCGGAGCTCAAAAAAGATCTTCCCTATTCCCAGGGTAAGATTGATGCTGAATTGGACAGGCTGATTGATTATTTTAGAAACAATGGGTATTATAAGATAACGCGTGACGTGCTGTTTGCCCAGGTAGATACAGTTAATATATCATTGATAGACCCAACGGCCGATCCATTTGAGCAGATACGCTTGCAGGTGGAGGCACAAAAGAAACTTCAAAATCCTACAATAAATATCGCCATCCGCCAGAAGCCTTCGAGAGACAGTTCCGGTACCCAACCCTTTCATATCGGATCGGTGAGTATATTGCCCGAAGAATCCCCTGACCAGATTTTCAATATAGAATCATTCCATAAAACTGTTTATAATAATTACTCCATCTACTACCGTTACCATCTTTTTGACCCGTCTTTCCTCGTAAACAGGGTCACGCTCAAGCCGGGAAATCTATATAGGCTGGAGGATTATAATAAGACCCTTACAAATTTTAATCGTATTGAAGCATGGCAGTCGGTAAATATATTATCCCGACAAAAAGATACCACCGATCCTACAGTGGATTTCTATATAAGGATGATCCCTGCAAAGAAATACTTCTTCAGCGTGGATTTTGAAGGATCGAGTTTTTTGAATTACGGTCAAAACCTGCTATACTATACCGGGAACAAGGGATTGGCACTCAATTTTCAACTTAAGAACAGGAACCTTGGCAAGAAGGCGATACAACTTGAAAATACATTGAGAACCGGGATCGAATTCACGAATTTCAAACAAATCCTCTCTTCTGAAATAAGCCTGAGCAACAGGCTGGTATTTCCCTGGCTGATGACGCCATTCAAGATCAAAAATACCGACAACCTCATCAATCCCAGAACTTATATAAATCTTGATGGGGCTTATATTGACCGGTTCAATTATTACAAGATCAATTCCTTCAATGCCTTCATGGGCTATGAATGGCTCAGCAAGAAGAACAGCAGTTGGCAGGTGAGGTTTCCCAATATTGAAATAACCAGGCTCTACGATATTAACTCGGGTTTTGAAGTGCTGCTTCGCGATTACCCCCTGCTGAGGTATTCCTATAATAACGGGCTCATTATCGGCGCGAGCACCACTTATTCAAAGCGGCTCAATTCCAGGAATCCTAAAAACGCTAATATCATCCGCATTTATGGCGAATGGTCGGGCATTTTGATTGGCGCGGTTTTCGGAGGACTAACAGCCAAGAATAAGCCTCTTGATCAACTTTATCGCTATGCCAAGACATCGGTGGATTTCCGGCACTATGTAACGCGTAAAAAAAGCTCCTGGGTTTACCGGTTGTTTGCGGGTTATGGGTTTGCATTTGATACCAAGAGCACGGGCTCCAATATCTCCCTGCCCTTTTTTAAACAATTTTTTGCCGGCGGACCAAACAGCATGAGAGGCTGGCAATTGAGAAAACTGGGGCCCGGTTCCAGTATTTTCTATGATACATTGCGACTTCGCACGGTGAACCCTAATCCGCCGCCCGCCACTATTGAAAAGAAATATGACGATCGTTATGCCGATCTTCAGCTTGAAGGGAATATCGAATACCGCTTCGACCTATTCCCTTTGTACGGCTATTGGTTAAGAGGCGCATTGTTTACAGATATGGGCAATATCTGGCTGCGAAAAGCTACTCAGAATACTTCGCTTAAATATGGAGAATTCAATTTCAGCCGCTTGTATCAGGATATCGCACTCGATGGTGGAACAGGGCTGCGACTGGATTTTAAATTCTTTCTTTTAAGGTTTGACCTGGCCTGGAGACTCAAGGATCCATTATATGCTTCTGATACTTACAACAAATCGCAAAACGCGGGATGGTTCATTAAGCAGAATATGAATAGTCCCACATTCCAGTTTGGGATCGGCTATCCATTTTGAGCCATTTGCTCTTTCATGCGCAGCACCATCTCCTGGAATTGTTCAATGCTTAGAGCATTCTCCACCTTGTATTCGCCGATCCGGGTTCTGCGAAGGCCGCTCAGATAGGCGCCGCAACCCAGTTCCTCTCCAAAATCATAGGCAAGGCTACGGATATAAGTACCCGTAGAACAGACCACTCTGAATTTCACAATTGGCAAATTCATTTCAGTGATCTCAAATTCGCTTATCAGGATAGTGCGCGGTTCCATCACTACCTCCCTGCCCTGGCGGGCCAGCTTGTATGCCGGTTTGCCATCTTTTTTAATAGCGGAATGTATGGGAGGAACCTGCTTAATTTCTCCAACAAATTTTTGAGTGGCAGCCCTGAGCATGTCCGCAGTTACATGATCATAGTTTCGGAAATTAACCGGCTGGCTTTCCAGGTCGTAGGTGGGTGTGGTGGCCCCGAGGGTAAAGCTACCCGTGTATTCCTTCTCCTGAGCCATATAATCATTGATCTTCTTGGTGAAGGCGCCCGTGCATATGATCAGCAAACCGGTAGCCAAAGGATCCAGAGTGCCCGCGTGACCCACCTTGCTCACTTGCGTGAGTATGCGCACCTTCTTGACCACGTCAAATGAGGTCCATTTTAATGGCTTATCAATCAGCAATAATTTACCCTCCAGAAATTCGGGAATCCCCTCTTTTTTTTGCACCTGTTTAATTTTGGCAAAGATAGGAAGCATATCCTGCCACCGAGCTAAAGGTTACCGGCTTCTTACAGCGGGCGCCAGACCGGCCGGGTTTGTGTCATTACATTGTCGTTCAAAACCAAAGGCCCAATGCATAGCGCTTCAGGTAGCCTGCCTTTCTTTGAGTTCAAGATATTTATTGATAGCATTTACTGTTACTTCGCGAGGGCTGGTTAAAAGCGTGAGAATACCGTGTTGCTGCAACTCTTTCACGATGAGTCTTTTTTCAAATGCAAACTTATCCGCGATAGTCTTTATGTAAATCTCTTCCAGGCTTTCTGCCTTTTTCTCACGCAAAACCTTCAATTCGGTATTTTCAAAAAACACCACCAGTAGGAGATGATATTTTGCAATTTGCCTTAGATAAGGAAGCTGGCGCTGAAAACCTGGTATCGACTCAAAATTGGTGAACATTACCAGGAGGCTTCTGCCCTTTATTTTTGAGCGAACATAGGAGTATAACGCTTCAAAATCCGTTTCCAGGAAATGGGTCTGCTCTCTATATAAACATTCCAGGATGGTTTCCATTTGAGTGCCTTTCCTGTCGGCAGGAAGGAAATTTTCAATTTTTGTTCCGAAGGTGAGGAGTCCCGCCTTGTCCTGCCTCGAGAGTGCCAGGTGTGTAAGCATCAAAGAAGCATTGATGGCATAGTCGAGCAGGGTCATCCCCTCAAATGGCATTTTCATATTCCTCCCCTTATCGATGAGGCAATAGATATGCTGGCTTTTTTCATCCGTGAAAGAGTTGACCATCAATTCATCTTTTCTTGCTGTGGCATTCCAATTTACATTCCTGTAGTCATCTCCGCGTACGTATTCCTTGATTTGTTCAAATTCCATGCTCCTCCCCAATTTGCGTAATCTTCGGCTACCCATTTCATTCATCCTGGAGGATACCCCCAAAAGCCGCTTTTTACTGACCCATTGATAAGAAGGATAGACAGGCACTATTTGCCTGGCCGGGAAAATATATCTTCTTTCCACCAGGCGAAGGGGACTTTTAACATAGGCATTTATATCTCCAAATTCATATTCTCCTCTCTCCACCGGCAGCAACTCATAGTTGAATTGCCGCTCTTCACCCGGCTTCAAAATCGTGCATTCTCTCTGGTTTCTGATCTGGAAACGCCAGGGCAACTCATCGATTACCTCAAGCCTCGTGGTGAATGGGTATTTGTTTTGAAATTGGAGCTGAACCAGATTAATATCTCCGTTACTGAAGCGCTCGGGCAGGATCCGGATGCCGGTGATTGCCTGTCGGCGGCTGTACAGTGCCATAAAATCAATCAATACCAGCAGGATCAGGAAGAGAAGTGCCAGGTAGGCTATATCCATAAGGGCGGGAATAAAATATGAGGCAATAAAAAGCGCCACAATCGCCGCAAGCGAAGTATAGGCGCGTCTGGCAAGCATTAGGGAACGATATAGTGCGATCAGGTACTTCACTCGTGCTATTTGGTAAGAAAAGAATTTCGCATAGTTGTTCGTTTCTGCAATCAGCGGGGTATCTCTAATGCATGAATGATTTGGCGGATCACATCGTCTTCCGTGGCCCCCTCCATTTCCTTTTCAGGCGTTAGGATGATCCGATGCCGCAGTACCGGAGCCACCATATCCAGGATGTCTTCCGGCGTAACAAAATCACGCCCCTGCATAGCTGCCACCGCTTTGGAAGCCACCATCAGGGCCAGGGACGCCCTGGGCGAAGCACCCAGGTAGATTGACTTGTCTGAACGTGTGGAAATGATGATTCTCGCAATGAACTGAATGAGTTTTTCATCTATAACGGTAGAGCGCACCTGTCGGCGAAGATCGGTGATCTGTGCGGCAGTCAGCACCGGCTCAATCCTGGCGGCTATTTCATCGGCCGGAGTCTGGTGAAAGCGGGATAAAATCTCCACTTCCTGCGCCTCGGTGGGATAGGGCACCAGGGCCTTGAACAGAAAACGATCGAGTTGTGCCTCGGGCAAGCGGTAAGTACCTTCCTGTTCAATGGGGTTCTGCGTTGCCAGCACCATGAAAGGCTTTTCCATAATATGAGAATAGCCATCCACCGTAACCTGCTTTTCTTCCATCACTTCAAAAAGAGCAGCCTGCGTTTTGGCCGGAGCACGGTTGATCTCGTCAATGAGGATGATATTGCTGAATATGGGTCCGCGCTTGAACTGAAAATTTGCTTCCCTGGGATTGAATACCGATGTTCCCAATACATCGGATGGCATGAGGTCGGGCGTGAATTGTATGCGGGAGAAATCGAGCGCAATGCATCGGGCCACCAACCTTGCCGTGAGGGTCTTTGCAACTCCCGGAACTCCCTCAATCAAAACGTGGCCATCGGCAAGGATGGCCGCCAAAATGAGTTTTATCATTTCATCCTGCCCTACTATCACTTCCCCGATCCGGGAACGCATACCCATGACCGAATCCTGGAATTGAGTCAGATCTGTACGTGGTTGGAATAAATTTTCTTCCATGCTCAAGTTGATTTATAAAATTTTTCAAGTAATTGGTAAAATTCAACCGTTTGCTGGTCGTGGATCGCGGGTGCCCCGGGAATGAATTGTACATAATCCACAATCTGCTGCACCGTCTTTTCGTCGCAACCCGACTTTTGCACGAGAGTCTTTACAAAACCCTCATCCAAATTGCCAGTATGTAATTTGAACCGGCTATAAACGTGTTCTGTAAAATACGCACTCATCTTGAGGCAAAGGTTTTTGTTGTCTTTTTTCTGATAATAAAGTCTTCCCACCGTTTTTACAAAATCCAGGGAATCATTTTGAGGCCGTTGCATAAAGGGGATCATTCGCTGCCTGCGCTTGATTCCCAGTAATACGAATAGCAGCAGGGCGGCAAGCGCCAGGCCCAGGGCCCAACTGAAAGCCGGTTGATCAAGCAGGACTCTCAGTGGCGAGGACGGCCTGCTCATTTCCCTCGGCTTACGAATATAATATTCGTCCCATGCCACCTTCCGGGCATTTGCATCCAGGGCAGACATCAACTCACTGTAATAATCCATATTCTTCCGGTACAGCAAAAAGAAATTGCTGAACGCAATTGGCGCAGTATGCACGTAAAAACTTCCCCCTCCCGCACTGAAACGCAGGAACATGGGGAGGCTATCCACAAACCTGCCCGATTCAAATACTGATAAACTATCCATCGTTCGGCCCAGAACATAACACATGGCCGTATCAAATATTGAAAAGTGACTGCCGAATCTTGTACCAGGATACATATATGGCATCTCCCGATCCCGAAAAGGTGGTTGCATAAGCGATAATCTTAAAGTGTCCCCCATTGGGTTTCTCCCAACACCATAGTCAAGGAAGAAATTTTCGCCTCTCGTGAAATGAAAAAAATCTTCCGCGTCTCTGCTGAACGAGTTGGAAGAGATCAACACGTCATTGCCCTTCGACACAAAATGAAAGAGTGCTTCTAATTCTTCTTCATTGGCGTTGAATTCCTTTGTAACTATCATCAACACCTGGTGATCGGTATCTGAGGTCAGCACCGAATCATCCCAGAAACCGGGAGGCTCGCGGTTCACCATCGTGCGGGCAGCAGGAAAAACATAGGGCAGGTTTGAGTAGGCCACATAGCAACCGTAAGGATTCTTGTCTTTACGTCTGAGTGTAATACGATCATTGAAATTCCTTGACCTTCCTCCAATCAGGAATGCCAGCAGTATCAAAACCACCAGCACAATTATATATGGTAACCATTTCTTCATGGCTTGATTCCCAGCTTCAGATTCAATTGAAGGAAATCTTTTTCAATGAGATCGTATTTGTTGCGATCCACATAAAAATTTCCATACCAGGCATATTCATAATTCCTGGTAAGGCGAAAGAAATCTTTGTAATAAACGCTTCCGTATAACTGCAGCAGGTAATCCAAATTTGTTTTATCTGCCCGATATTCAATGAGCGCGTTGTGAGACAAATTCTTCAACAACCATAAATAATGCAACCTGATGGCCAGGCG
>CALFNL010000038.1 GCA_937902875.1 uncultured Bacteroidota bacterium
TTTCGGGGCCGGCATGCGTGTATGCTCCGGCGTGAGAGGCTCGGGAAATAGAAGATCCTACCACATTTACAATTCCAAAAATGAAAGCGCCCTTTTCCCTGGCCTTTTCTATGGCCACCAAAGTATCGGCCGTTTCACCACTCTGTGAAATGGCAATGATCACATCACCTTCATGCACAACGGGATTACGGTAGCGGAATTCGGAGGCGTATTCCACCTCAACAGGAATCCTGCATAATTCCTCAATAATATATTCTGCTACCAAACCCGCGTGCCAGGAAGTGCCGCAGGCGATTATGATAATTCTCCTGGCATTCATGAGTTTTTCCATATGATTTTGTACGCCGGCCATGGTGATGGTTCCATGCTCCGCGTCCAGTCTTCCCCTGAGGCAGTCATGAATGGTATCGGGTTGCTCAAATATTTCCTTCAGCATGAAATGATCGAATCCCCCTTTTTCTATGGCGGCCAGTTCCAGGTCCAGCTTCTGAATAAAGGGTGTCTGTTTTTCGTTTCCGAGATTTTTGAGGATCAGTTCATCGGGTCTTACAATGGCAATTTCGTGGTCATTCACATATACCACCTCCTTCGTGTACTCAATGATGGGAGATGCATCGCTTGCAAGGAAATATTCATCTTTGCCAACGCCTATCACAAGTGGACTTCCTTTTCTGGCCGCTATCAGCGTATCGGGATGCTCCTGGTCCAGTCTTACAATCACATAGGCCCCAACCACACGTTTCAAGGCAATGCGTACGGCTTCTTCCAGGGCGCCCTGGCTATTTTTTTGGATGTCTTCAATGAAATTCAGGAGGACTTCCGTATCGGTTTCACTATGAAACTGGTATCCTTTACTCACCAGTTCCTGTTTCAATTGCGCATAGTTTTCAATGATGCCATTGTGGATCATTGCCAGCTTGCCGTTTGACGATAGATGTGGATGCGCGTTCCGGTCGCTGGGTTCACCATGAGTGGCCCAACGGGTATGGCCGATTCCCACATGGCCATCAAGTTCCTTTCCCACTACGAATTCTTCAAGGTCTGCCACCTTGCCTTTTTTCTTGTACAATTTCAGGCCATGGTTGAGAAGAGCGACCCCCGCACTGTCATACCCGCGGTATTCCAGCCTTTTCAGGCCCTTTAAGATCACAGGATAAGCTTGTCTGTGGCCGATATAGGCAACAATTCCGCACATATTGAATATTTATTTCTAAAATTTCATTAACTAAACGCAAACGATTGCGCAAATTATTGAAAATATAATAAACGCGGCCGCTTTCGAAAATTGTATCTCTATCTACCTGCATTGGTTGTTTACGCGGATTGGTTCTGTAATCAGGCAGGGCATATAAAAATGGCGATCAACGGACCAATAAATTCGGCCTTGCTTCATAATTGACTTTTTTGGCTCCTCACTCCATTAAGATAATTTCCTTGATCCGGTTTCGGCCTGAATGAGCCTGCAAGGCAATTATTGCCCCAACAATTGTTGCAGGAAGATATACGCGACCGTGAAATAAATGATGAGCCCGGTAACGTCCACCAGGGTGGCAACAAATGGCGCGGAAGAAACGGCGGGATCGGCGCCCAGTTTTTTCAATATGATAGGAAGCATGGACCCCGTAAGCGTTCCCCATAATACTACCCCAACCAATGAAATCCCTACGGTGAAGCCAATAAGCCACCAAAAAGGGCCATACAGGTCATGAATGACGCCCTGATGCATGAGCAGGTGCCAGATGAAGATGCGGGTGAAGCCAATAATGCCGAGTAATCCTCCCAGCACCAGGCCCGAAAGTATTTCTCTTCGCATGACCTTCCACCAGTCAGAAAGCCGCACTTCTCCCACGGCCATCGCCTGGATTATGAGAGTGGAGGCCTGTGAACCGCTATTGCCGCCGCTCGACATGATGAGGGGTACAAAAATTGAAAGCACCACTGCCTTTTGAATTTCATCCGCAAAATAACTCATAGCCGTTGCCGTGAGCATTTCACTGATAAATAGAATGATCAGCCACCCAACTCGTTTTTTAATGAGTTTAAAAAATGGTATCTCCAGGTAGGGTTCGTTCAGAGCCTCGGTACCCCCGATTCTCTGAATGTCTTCGCTGAATTCTTCATTGGCCACCCATAATACGTCATCAATGGTCACAATGCCCAGGAGTATATTGTGGTCATCTACAACGGGGAGGGCCACGCGATTATTCATTTTGAAAATCGTATTGGCTTTTTCCTGGTCGTCGTGTACATTCAAAGCTATGTATCGGTTGTCAATGGTATCTGCCACTTTTTTTCCGGGATTGGCCAGGATGATCTCCCTTATCCTGATATCATCTACGAATTCACCTTTTTCATTGATCACATAGATCACGTCAATTGTTTCACTGTCCTTACCCACTTCCCTGATATGATCTATGACCTGTTGAACGGTCCAATCTGCGTAAACCGCAATATAATCCGGTGTCATCAACCTTCCCACACTTCCTTCAGGATAGCCCAGTAGGGAAAGGGTGACCTTTCTCTCATCGGGATTCAGGAGTTTTATCAGTTCCCTTACTACTTCCGTGGGCAATTCCTCCAGGAAGGCGGTACGGTCATCCGCGGGCAATTCGTTCAGTATTTCGGCTGTTTTGTGGGGAGGAAGTGACTGAATGATCCTTTTTTGCTCGGGAAAATCCAGGATCTTGAAAGTACTTACGGCGCGATGCGGTGAGAGACTCGAAATGATTTGGTTCTCATAAGCTTCATTTTCACTTACCAATTGTGCAACGTCGCTGATATTTTGATTGTTGAGAAATTCCTGAATGCGCACCTGGTCTCCGGTGCTGATCAGTTCCTCGAACTGATCCTGCAGTGATAGATTTTCTAACTCCGCCAACATTGCCCCGGTTTTTGTTTTAAAATTAAAGATAGTTTTGAGTTGGCTAATTCCTCACACGAATTTTGCAAACCGATAACCATGCTTTCATGATACAACCATTCCTGTACATAGGTAGCTCCAAAGATAAAGGACGTGGGGTTTTTACAGACAAAAAGATCGGGACGAGCCGGGTCGTTGAAATTTCCCCCGTTATTGTAATGAGCGGCGATGAAAGGCAACTGCTGGATCAAACTCTTCTCCATGACTATATTTTTGTGTGGGGAGAGCAGAAAGATCAATGCTGCCTGGCCCTTGGCTACATATCCATATATAATCACTCTTTTCAGAGCAACTGCGAATATTTCATGGATTATGAAGCCGAGACCATCCTCATAAAAACAATGAGAACGATAGAAGCCGGGGAGGAACTTACGATCAACTATAATGGCAATTGGAATAGCCAGGAGAAGGTATGGTTTCCCGTAACATGATTGAATTTCTGCATATTGACCAGGCATTCAATAAAGACCACCGGCATACCATAAAAAAGCATCCTGAAGAATCAGGATGCATTCTATACCAAATACAACTGAAGAAGAAAATCATTTTGGTGCGATCGATCGCGGCTTTCGGAATGAAGGCTTGTATTTCAGGCCTGCATACATACCCATACTATTAAGCCTTGCATTGCCTTTTCCAATATCGCTTACTGCAAATTTGAAATAGGGTTCGGCCAACAACGAAAAATTTCTGCTCAATGCGTACTCGTATCCCAGCGACAGATTGGCTATGGAGAATAAATAGTTGGTGTTATCATAATTGGCATGCCAGCTTTGCCAGTAGTTTCCGTTAAGCATGCCGTGGAATTTATAATTCTCTTCATTCATGAGGTAAGTTGACAGGCCGGCACTTACAAATAATTTTTGCCTGCTGGAAGCAATAGCATTATATCTTACATTGACAGGTATATCGAACATCTTACAGTATCCGTTTGCATTCAACAAGTATCCGTTATAATAGGAGGAAGGGAATTTGAAATTCTCACCCTTTGCCGCATAATTCTTCTTGGTGTAGATCAGCCCTGTTTCCACTGACCAGCGGGAAGAAAAATTATATCCCAGCAGCATGCCAACATTGAATCCACCTGAACTGTTGCCATCGAATTTCACATTGCTCCAATCAGGCGAATAGACTGCTCCTATTTCGAATCCACGCTGCGGTTGCAGAAAATCATTTGTCTTTGATTTCCCCGCAGCTTTGGCATCAGCATTCCTGGCGGCCAGCCCTTCGGGCATTGATGGCGAATTGTGTGCTCTTACATTAGAATGTGGCAGTAAGAGCGGCGTGGCAGAAATACGGTCCCTATTGGGTACTGACTGGTTGATTACTTTAATAATCGGCTCCTGCTTCCCTGGCTGCTTTGCAGAGACTCCCTGCTCATTTGTTGCCTGGGAAGGATGATTCTTATCATTTCTGCCATTATCCTTGCTGACCCCAGTTTGCATGCGTCCCTTATTCCCGCCATCTGAAACTTTTGATCTCACTATATGATCCACCCGGCCGCTATTGCGGGCATTGTCTGCATTTGGTTGGGATGCCACTTTGGGTTGATTCTTATTATTAATGAGCGGATGTTTTGTTTTGGAATCATTTTCACTGGCCAATACCTGACCCTTTTTTGCCAACTTCTGATCCTTGGAAACCAATTCCTGCGCAGTTTGATTTCTGCTGGTGAATGGTTTGGTTTTTTGATTTGATTCAGGTTGAGCACCTGATTCCTGTGGGTTGATTGACTTTTCCCGGGCGGCTGATTGGGCCCGATCATTCGATATGGGTGGAAGGGTGTTGGGTTTTGTTCCGGGTTTTTTCGCCTGATCCTTAGGGTTGGTAGCGGCTGCAGATCCATTTGGCCCCGTGGAAGGCTCCGACTGGGTATTTGCAGCATCGCCGCCGAATGTATTTCTTTCAATTCCCTGATTATAAAAATAAGTAGCGCCACCCAGGATGAGAATGGCAAATAGAATTAACCACAGAATCTTCTTTCTGCCATCTTTATCCTTTCCAAGGGGCATTGCCTTATCCAATTCCTGTTGAAATCTTTCCCAGGAAAGGGCGCCGGGTGAAGCATCATATTGTTCTGCCGCCTCCCTGCTCAACTGATCCAATTCTTGGTCAGAGAAATCATGCATAGGCTTTATATGAATTTTTCTTCTGTAAAATTTTCCTCAAATTCTCTCTTGCTTTTGATAAATTAGATTTAGATGCGCCTACCGAGATCCCCATCTGTTCGGATATTTGCTCATGCGACATACCTTCGATCACAAACAGGTTAAAAACAGTCCTGTATGAAGGGGATAATAAGCGGATAGCTTCAATGATCTCTTTATACGACAACATATCCAATCCCGAGGCGCTATGATCCTGTAAATTGGAACTATCATCCGCCAATTGCTGATGATAGGCATTGTTATGGTTCTTTCTGTAAGCGTCAATGCAGGTATTGATGAGTATTCGCTTAAACCAGCCTTTCAGGGCAGAAATGGTATCAGGATACCGGTTCACTTCAAAACGTCCAATATTCTTGAACAGTTTTATAAAACCCTCACTCACCAATTCCTCCGCTTCTTCAGCCTTGTTGGTATAGCGATAACAAATCTTGAAGGCATAATCGTTCAGAAGAATATATAACTCTTTCTGGCCGCCGCGCTGATTTGCGCAACACCTTTCAATGACGTCATTAATGTTCACATTTACTGTATCCAAGCCTTCGGGTTAAATTGTTTGTTACGGCCTATAAGTTACAGATTTCCCATGTTTACCTTGAATACGACACACGTATTGCCGGGGTTGCCTGCCGATGAAGATTCTTAGCTTAAGTTATTGAAAGCTCAGGCATTCAGTAAAGAGTTCATTGAAACTTATCTAGTATATCCTTTACCCGGCTATAATAATGTTTTCCGAACAGCAGGAGGTGAACCAGGAGGGGATAGAGCTGGCACAGGGCGATCCTTTCGGCATATCCAGGGTCAAGGGGAAAATGGTGATGATAAGCCTTATAAAACCCGCTCTCAAATCCGCCGAAAAGCATACTCATGGCGATATCCATTTCACGGTGACCATAATACACGGCGGGGTCAAAAATGAAGGCATGACCATCTGCTCCCGCCAGAAAATTGCCTGCCCAAAGATCACCGTGCAATAGAGAGGGCCTGCCAGCGGGGAAGATATTGTTTAATTTTCTGCAGATATTTTCTGCGGCGCTCACATGAGCGGCTTGCAGCAGGCCAAGGCTTACGGCTTTGCGAACCGGGTTCAGTATTCTTTCTTCTGCAAAAAAATCTGACCAGTTCGAATGGAAATGGTTGCTCTGAGGCATGCTTCCAATATAATTATCGTATTCCAGTCCGAATGAATTACTGCTTTGCCCGTGCAATTCCGCGAGTGCCATGCCAAAATCTTCCCAAAAGTCATCCTTCCTTGCCCCTCGTATAAGGAATTCCATCACCAGGTATATCCGATGCCGGAATTCTCCATAGAATATTGGTTGGGGTACCCTCATGCAATCTGCCTTGGCAATCAATAAGAGTCCCTTCGCTTCTTTCTCAAGCATATCCTTCCCAAAAGAGTCCGCATTGGTCTTGAGGAAATAATCACCTTCCGAAGTCTTTACCAAAAAGGACTGGTTGATATCTCCTCCCTGAATTGGCTCAAGCGCCAGAATTGAAAGCGGAGATGAAAGGATTTCTGAAAATCTTTCCTGCAGATGTTCCCTGAATGGCTGTTGCAACATTTTGAAACCAATGGATGATATAATGAATTCCGGTAATTATGATCTGTATGCCGTAATATATTTTTTCCGCTTCCATGACCGATTCTTCCGCTTCATTAAATTTCGTTTGATTTTATAGGATGGCCTTTGTCTTTTTGCCTAAAATTATTCCATTATGTTAAAGGGGCTGGCATTTGTTGTCTTAATTCTTCTGGATATTACCTTGATGGCACAGGTTCGTTTTACCACCCTGGACGAACTCCTCCGTTATGCTGATAAGAACAGCGTCACGGCAAGGCAAATGCTGCTGGAACGTTCTGTTGCCGAGGTGGACCATTCCATAGCCCGTTCCGGCATTTTGCCCAAATTGACTGTGTATGGCAGTGGGGAATATTATCCTGTTTTGGCAACGCAGTTGATTCCTGAAAGTATATTTGGAGGAGCGCCGGATAAATTTCGAAAAGTTCAATTCGGATTGCCTTTTGCCGTATCCACCGGAGCAGAAATAACTGTGCCTGTTATCAATTTGGAAAAATGGGCGCAGTTGGAGAAATCCAGGCTCCTTCAAATGCAGACCAATTTGACCGGGGAGGCCAGGATGGAGGACCTCCATATTCAACTCACGGAATTCTATTTCCAGGCCTTGTTGTCAAGAGCCCTGGTTCAACTCAACGCCGAATCGATCCGGATCGCGAAGCAGTTGATGACGGTGATGGATGAGCGAAAGAAGGGTGGAATCCTGAATCCTTCTGATTATAATCGCTCCCGCAATCTTGAGCTCGATGTGGAAGCGGGAGGCCCTGCTTATGAAAAACTGATGCGCCAATCATCGATAGCATTGCGAGCCTTACTGAATTTGCCAGATTCATCAACCATCGAGATTGCCGATTCCCTTGATTCATTTTCCTGGCCATTACCTGCAGAAAGCAGCAATCTTAATAACAGACCTGGCTGGAAAGAAGCGGAGGCAAGGGTAAGAGTATCGGAACAGACGCTTCTTGAATCAAAAAGGTCCGCATTGCCCAAATTATCCTTCTATGGCAGGTATTCTTATAATTGGATGTTTAAAGACGCACAGACCGCAGCGTTTGACGTGAGCACGCTTGGGCTGAGGTTGGACTATACCATTTTTAACGGAAGCAATATTCGCAACCAGCAAAGAAAGAATCTATTGTTGTTGCAATCTGCTCAACTGCAGCAGGAGGGAACCAGGTCTTCACTTACAAGACAGGAGCAGGATTGGGAGAACGGATATTTCACGGCTTTTCAAAAACGAATGATTCTGGATCAAAAATTAAACGTTGCCAAAGACAATCTGCGGATCGGAGTTTTGAATTTGGATGAAGGAGCCATGGAATTTGATGAATTCTACAATATTTTCATGGATTATGTGCGGGCCCGGCAGGATCAGCTCCAAAACCTCTCCGACGGAATTTTATATTATGTTTTGATCACCCATAATCTTAAATAAGATGAGAATTATAATAATGGTTGGAATATTGCTGGTTGGTTTTATGGCATGCAGGCAAAAGCAGCAGGAAGTGAAGCCAGAGCTTAAACAGCTTACGGAAGCGGTCTATGCATCCGGCGCCCTGGTTCCCGAGCAGGAATATAAGGTTGTGGCTTCCACAGAAGGATACCTGGTGCATGCATTGGTGAAGGAAGGGGATAGTGTTGTCAAAGGCCAGACATTGTTTGAACTTTCAAACACTAACCAGCAGGCGCAGGTGCAGTCAGCGGCCGCAATCCTCCAAAAAACGATGCCGGCAACTTCAGACCAGTCACCTGCTATCAGGGAACTCAGCAACCGTTTCTCGGCCGCCAAAATTCGTTTGCAGAATGACAGTATTCAATTTGAAAGATATGATAACCTTTTTCGGCAAAATGCCATTTCGGCTAGCAATTTTGAAAAATACAAGCTTCAATACGAAACTTCCCAAAAAGATGTCTCCGCCCTCGAACAACAAATCTATCAACAGAAATTAGCCCTGGCCCTGCAATTACAGCAGGCAGACAATCAACTCAAAATTGCCAAAACTTCCAGCAGTAACGGAATCCTGAAGAGCTTTGTTACGGGAACAGTTTACGACGTATATAAACAAACGGGCGACATGGTGTATCTGAATCAACCTGTGGCGTTAATAGGGGCAGGCAAAATGATTGCCAGACTCATGGTGGATGAAGACGACCTGGGGAAGGTCCACACAGGCCAGCAGGTCCTGATCACCATGGACGCATATCCCGGCAGGATCTTCAAGGCTCGTATTAATAAAATTTATCCCCTTTTGAACAAAGTGGAACAGTCATTCCGAGTGGACGCATTTTTTGAAGATGAATTGCCAGTGAAACTCTATGGCCTTAACGTGGAGGCAAATATTGTAATACAGGAAAAGGATTCCGTGCTGGTGATCCCGCGGAAAGCCGTATTTGAAGGAGACAGCGTATTGTTGCGAGAAGGAAACAGATTGACTAAAGTCAGGATCACCAGAGGCGTGGAAGATGAAAATTGGGTTCAGGTATCCTCCGGGGTTACAATACATTCAACTTTAATATTGAGGCCATGAACTGGAAGCTTTCATTTGGAATAGCGATCACACATATCGCCACCAAGAAGAAGCAGAGCATCGTAGCCATGCTGGGAGTCCTTTTCGGTATATCCATGTTCATCGTCATGATCAGTTTCATGACTGGTGTAAACCGTTTCCTGGAAGATATGGCAATGGACAATACGCCCCATATCCATATCTACAATCCCTTGACTATAAATGAAGACAAGATCATCGGGCAAACAGACAGTAGTAAGAATGCCTGGTATGTAGTGCATCACCAGCGTCCAAAGAACGAACTGGCCAAGATCAAAAATGGCTTGTTGATGGCTTCTCTCATTGAAAAAATCCCCGAGGTGAAAGGAGTGGTTCCCCAGGTATCCTCGCAGGTCTTTTTCAATAACGGACCCATCCAAATCCCTGCGACCATTTCGGGAATCGATGTGAGGAAACAGGATGAACTCTTCGACCTCGGGTCCAAGATGGAAGAAGGCAGGCTTGATGACCTGCTGAAAGGCTCCGACGACGTTATACTGGGGAGGGGCCTGGCTGAAAAATCGGGTGTTCGGGTGGGCGATAAGGTGAGTGTTACCACGCCTGAAGGATACAATCTACTGCTGAAAGTGGTAGGAATTTTTTCCTATGGCATCGTGACGCTGGACGACACGAAAAGCTATGCCACTCTGGCTACGGTGCAAAAAGTTCTGCAGCGTGACCCATCCTATGTGACAGATCTTAACGTGAAACTTTATGATATGCAACAGGCTTCAGCCATAAAGGCCAGGCTCAAAGCCCAGCTGCCGGGAATTTACCTGGAAGATTGGAAAGAAGCCAATGCCGCGATTCTTGCCGGTGAAAAGATCAGGAATATCATGACCGGTGTGGTTTCCTTTACCCTGCTATTGGTTGCGGGATTTGGCATCTACAATATCATGAACATGAATATTGTAAATAAGATGAAAGATATCGCGATCCTCAAGGCCACAGGTTTTCAGGGCAAGGATATCACGGCCATCTTCCTGCTGGAATCCATCATAATCGGCTTGGCAGGTGGGCTGCTCGGACTGCTCTTTGGCTTTGCATTCAGTTATATGTTGTCCGTGACCCCCTTTCCGGCCGGAACTTTTTTCAGGATCAATACCTTCCCGGTAAATTTTATTCCGGTTCATTATGTACTGGGTGTCGTGTTTGGATTTGCCACTACCTTGTTTGCAGGTTATTTTCCGGCATTGAAGGCTTCCAGAGTTGACCCGGTGCAGATCATCAGGGGATGAGCAGGATACATACATGAATCATTAAATGAACACCTGGAAATTATGGAAACGGTACTTAAGGCAACCAATATTGTAAAATATTTCAAGGAACCTGAAGCATTTCAGGTATTGAAACACGTTAGTTTTGAGGTGAAGAAGGGTGAATTTCTTTCGGTGGTTGGCAAGTCGGGTTCCGGTAAGTCAACCCTGCTCTATGTTTTGTCAACCCTGGATACGGATTTCACAGGCAGCCTGGAGATAAGGGGTGAAAAATTAAACGGATGGTCTCAAAATGCTTTGGCTGCGTTCAGGAACGAACATCTTGGCTTTGTATTTCAGTTTCATTACTTATTGCCCGAATTCACCGCATTGAAGAATGTAATGCTTCCGGCGCTTAAATTGGGGAGATACAGTGAGGAGGAAGTTGAAGAAAGGGCCATGAATAAATTGCGAATGATGGATATGCAGGATTTCGCGCTTAAATTGTCCTCGAAATTGTCGGGAGGTCAACAGCAGCGGGTGGCTGTAGCGAGAGCCCTCATAAATGACCCCGATATCATAATGGGAGATGAACCTACGGGGAATCTTGACAAGACCAATTCCCAGATCATATTTGATATTTTCAACCGCCTGGCCAAAGAAAATCACCAAACCATAATTACCGTAACCCACGACACTGATTTTGCGTCGGCCTCAGACCGGATCATTGAAATGCAGGATGGGCAAATACTCGCCAAATGAATCTGAAATGGCTTCCATATTTTGTAATTGCAATTTTCACCACACTGGTTACGCTGGTAAGGTATTATCTTATTCCTGAATGGTCAGTGGGCATTCACCTGCTCATATTCCTGGCGCAATTCCTTTTGCTCACCCTTATCTGGAAATTGATAGAATGGCTGAATAACCTCCTCGATAAATGGATTCCGTTTTATGTGAGTATCGGAGGCAGAATCCTGGCACAGATTCTTATCTGCATTTGCATCGTTGGCCCTGTTTTCCTGACCATTATTTTTTTTGCGAAAGGTTATATGCCGGTCTATGCCACTCCGCAATTCCTGGCGCTGTTGGGAGTGATATTCACTATTTTCATAGCCCTGATCAATTTCATTTTCTATTTTAAATACTTTTTCGAAAAATGGCAGGGATCGGTAATCAGCAACGCGGAGCTGCTGGTAAAGGCTGCTGAACTGGAAAAAGAAAAATTCACCATGCAATACCATCACCTGAGAAACCAGGTGAACCCGCATTTCCTTTTTAATACCCTGTCTTCGTTGGACGGATTGATCCATACTGATCCTGAACTCGCTTCAGATTTCCTGCGCCATCTCTCCAAAGTGTACCGCTATGTCTTGGAGCATAAAGAAGATGAAATTGTGAGCGTACAGACGGAAACAAGTTTTATCCAGCATTATATTTCCCTCTTGAATATCCGGTATGGTGAAGCACTCAGGATCAGCCTCAAGATTTCCGAACGGGGGTTGCACCGGTCCATTCCTATGGTTACCCTGCAAATGCTCATCGACAATGCTATCAAACACAATACGGTTAGTGCTGAAGATCCTCTCGAAATCCTTATTTGGGACGAAGGGAACAATTTGTATGTGAGGAATAATAAGCGGCCGAGAAAGCAAATCGAAGATTCTAATAAACAGGGCCTCAAACAGCTTGTGCAACTCTTCAGTTACTTAGGAAAAGACAAAGTGGAAATTATCAATCAATATGATTATTTTGAAGTGAAGCTGCCATTATTATGAACATATTGATTGTAGAAGACGAGCCCCTTGTTGCTGCCGGCCTTGCCCGGATGGTGCAAGAACTTGAGCCAGGTACTGAGATCATGGGTCCGCTTGGCAGTGTAAAAGAAACCAGGCGATGGCTGAACAGCCATCAACTGCCCGACCTAATATTGTCTGACATCCAATTGTCTGACGGCATCAGCCTCGATATTTTTTCCGCGGAACAACCTGTGTGCCCGATCATTTTTACGACTGCTTATAATGAATATGCCATTCGGGCCTTTAAACTGAATAGCATTGACTATCTTCTAAAACCGATCGACAAAAAGGAATTGGCATCAGCCTTTCATAAATTTCATTTGCTCCAAAGCAAATATTCCAATGACCAGTTCCTGAAGCAGATCATGGAAGTTTTCAGAAATTTCAATTCCACAAATAAGTATAAGGAAAGGTTTGCGGTTCATCAGGGACGAACCGTACTATTGATACCAGCTGACTCAGTCGCTTTTTTCCAGAAAGAAGAATTGATCTACCTCGTGGATAAGGAAGGAAAGAAATATATAACAGACTATCGCTCGCTCGAGGAAATTGTGGAGCATGTGGATCCCCGGCTTTTTTTTCGTGCCAACCGCCAACATTTTGTTCAGATAGACGCCATAGAAGGATTCCGTACAGACGAATCAGGCAAGATCCATATAAGGATGAGAAATAGCAAAGGGGAGGGGGTAGTCATCAGCAAGGAAAAAGCTCCGGAATTCAGAAACTGGTTTGACAAATGATGCAGGCACGATCTTCAGTCACACTGTCAATGCATGGGAATGATCAAATAATTTCAATGAGTGAATCTTTTGCTAACAACTAATTCTTTGGCTCCATCCTTATAGTCATAAAATCCTTCGAGTGTTTTCACGCCCAATTTACCTGCAGTCACCATGTTAACGAGAAGCGGACAGGGCGCATATTTGGGATTGCCAAATCCTTCCTGCAATACTCTCAGAATATTGAGGCAGGTATCAAGGCCGATAAAGTCTGCCAGTTGAAGAGGCCCCATGGGATGAGACATCCCGAATTTCATTACCGTATCAATTTCTACTATGCCAGCCACGCCTTCATATAAGCTATAGATGGCTTCATTGATCATGGGCATTAAAATACGGTTGGCCACAAATCCGGGATAGTCATTCACCACGCAGGGCATTTTTCCCAGCTTATGAGTGAGTTCGGTTATTGTGCGTGTTATCTCTTTCTCCGTAGCATAACCGTTAATTATTTCAACGAGTTTCATTACCGGCACCGGATTCATGAAATGCATGCCAATCACTTTTTCCGGTCTGCTTGTAGCGGCGGCGATGGAGGTGATGGAGATTGAAGAAGTATTGGTAGCGAGGATGGCCTCCCGGGGCGCAGCCTTATCCAACTTGGCAAAGATTGACAATTTCAGTTCCAGGTTTTCGGTGGCCGCTTCTATTATCAGATCCGATTTTGCAACCCCTTTTTCCAAATTGTCATAGGTGTGAATATTTGCGAGCGTGGATTCTTTTACAGAAGGTTCGATCAGGCCTTTTGCGACCTGCCGGTCAAGATTTTTAGAAATAGTGATGATGGCTTTCTCAAGTTGAGCGGAGCTAATGTCAATGAGGCTCACGTTGAAACCGTTTTGCGCGAATGTGTGCGCAATGCCATTTCCCATGATGCCGGAACCGATCACTGAGACATTTTTCATGCTTCAATATTTTATTGGTAATGAAACCTTAGCCCACCGCAAATTCCAGCAAATTTAGGTCTGTTCAAAATTTGATAAGGAAGGATTTTAATTCCAAAGCATCCCTGAACATTTTCTGATTTAAAAAAGAGGGGAATTGGAAACAGATAAGACGAGAATTAGAATGCAACAGCAATGCCATTTGGCAAGGAAGCTTATCACTACAGGATTACCCATTTAGGCCGCACGGGCCTTGTAGAGATAGGGTGGCTTCGTCATGTATTGCTCTATGAGCCGGTGCCAGAGGCTTTTCATTGAATGTCTGCCATTGAACCTGAAAAAGAATTCATCCAGGTAACCATGAACGAATCTCTCGGAACAGTGATGGTGGATGCCTCGCAGCCATCCTTTCAAATTCATCGCCACTACATTCATTCTCTGAACTCTCTTTCCACCCCTGGGTGGCCCCTGGCTCATTTTAAATACCTGCTCCCCAAACTGCTTCTCCCTACCTGAGAATGGTAATATTCCCATGTTTTCCAGTTCTATTTCCCGGGCAATAGCGGGGTTTAGAC
>CALFNL010000039.1 GCA_937902875.1 uncultured Bacteroidota bacterium
ACAGCTGCGGCTCCCGGATAAAGGAGCCGGTATCCGGCCGGCACAACCAGCTCGCTTTTTTCACGCCTGGAATCTTTCCGTTCAATGCCATATCACGAAAAGCGATCCTGGATATTCCAAAGTAGCGGATATATCCCCTGGGACGGCCGGTAAGCTGGCAGCGGTTTTTTAGTCTGACCGGCGATGCATTCCTGGGCAATGCGTCCAGTGCCTTCCAGTCTCCGGCGGCTTTTAACGCGGCACGTTTGTCGGCATACTGCGCTACCATTCGCTCTCTTTTTCTTTGTCTGGCTTTTATTGATTCTTTTGCCATTTTTTTTTATTTAGATTATTGTATCCAGTAAGCAAACGCTGCATTCAAAGTGTGGCGATACTGTGTACACGATAATTTTAATCTTTTTTTACATTCCGGAATGGCATACCCAATTCCTTCAGCAATTCATAAGCTTCTTCATTGGTATCGGCCGAAGTCACAAAAGTGATGTCCATCCCGGTAATCCGGTTCACCTTGTCGATATCAATCTCGGGGAAAATGATTTGTTCCGTGATGCCGAGGGTATAATTACCGCGCCCATCGAATGCCTTTTCGTTGACGCCCCTGAAGTCGCGTACGCGTGGCAGCGAGGCAGCGATCAAACGATCCAGGAATTCATACATTTTAACGCCGCGCAAAGTAACCCTGGCCCCGATGGGCATATCGCGCCGCAACTTGAAATTGGAAATATCCTTCTTTGACCGGGTGGATACGGCTTTTTGACCCGTGATGGTCGAGAGCTCTTCCAGGGCCACGTCAACCAGTTTCTTGTCATTCACCGCACCGTTTACGCCACGGTTGAGGCAGATTTTTTCCAAACGCGGAACCTGCATTGGGTTCTTGTAGTCAAATCTTTTCATCAGGGCGGGCACCACTTCTTTCTGGTACTTTACCGCTAATCTGGGGATATATTTTGTCGTGCTCATGCTCAATTTATTTAATTATCTCGCCGGATTTTTTTGACACGCGAACCAGCTTGCCATTTTCGCGGGAGCGTTTCACTTTTGTGGGTTCACTCTTCTTGGCATCCCATAACATCACGTTGCTGATATGGATTGGAGCCTCTTTTTTCACCAATCCTCCACGTGTATTCTGGGCAGATGGTTTAGTGTGCCTGGTAACAATATTCACTCCTTCCACCAAAACACGGGCCTCTTCCGGATATACTTCAAGCACCTTGTGCGGCTTGGCAACATCCTTATCGTCACCCGCGATCACCACCACGGCATCTCCTTTCTTAATACTGAACTTTGGTCTGAATCTCTTGCTCATTTTTATAAGCTTTATGCGAATCGAATTTTGAAAATATCTTTTCTCCAACAGTCCGGAATATTCATTTCCCGGTCCATCCTGTTCTGCTTCATTTTCTAAAGCACTTCCGGTGCCAGTGAAATGATCTTCATATATCCCTTATCCCGCAATTCTCTGGCCACGGGCCCAAAAATACGAGTGCCACGAGGCTCGTCAGACGGGTTTAGCAGCACCACGGCATTGTCATCGAAACGGATATAGGATCCGTCTTTGCGACGCAATTTATTCCGGGTGCGCACGATCACGGCCTTTGTTACGGTACCTTTCTTAATACCTCCCGCAGGGATGGCGTCCTTCACGGTCACCACTATCGTATCGCCTATCTTAGCATAATCCTGGCCGCTGTTACCAAGAACACGGATGCACAATACCTCTTTAGCCCCGCTATTGTCAGCTACGTTTAACCTGCTTTCTTGCTGAATCATTTTATTTGGCTTTTACTTTTGGCTGTTAGTTCCGATCCAGACCGGATCACTCCCAGCTTATCATTATACTAATATCTTTCTCTGCTGCCTGAATCCGGCTTGCGGCAGATTTTTTACTTAGCTTTTTCCACTACCTCAACCAGTCTCCAACGCTTGGTCTTGCTAAGCGGCCTGGATTCCATGATCCTGACCACATCGCCCACCGTGCATTCATTTTTTTCATCGTGAGCGTGGAATTTGGAAGTCTTCTTCACGAATTTTCCGTAGATAGGATGTTTCACCTTTCTTTCCACTTCCACAGTAATGGTCTTCACCATCTTGTTGCTGGTTACGACCCCAATCCTGGTTTTGCGCAAATTTCTTTCAACCATTTTTTTTAGATTTTAGCTTTGGGCTATCAGCCTTGGGCCATTTTATCATTTTCTGTTATCTGATGCATGCAAGCAGGTACCAGCTATTTACACGATTCCCTCCAGCTCCCTTTTCTTCAATTCTGTTTTCAGGCGGGAGAGGTCACGCCTCAGGTCACGGATACTCATTGGATTCTCCAAAGGAGAAATGGTATGTGCAAACTGCAATTTCTTGAGCCTTAATTCGTCTTCGCTGATGCGTGCCTCGAGGTCCTTCACATTCAAATCTTTCAGGCTCTTTACGAAATCAATTTTCTTTGACATCTTTATTCTTTTTGCGACCCGCCGCCGAAGGGATGCAGGCCATTGACAATTCAGTATAGTATAAACCTAAGAGGCGGAATAATCTGCCCTCACCACAAATTTGGTTTTGATAGGCAGTTTTGCAGCCGCCAGATCCATGGCTTCTTTTGCAACTGCTTCAGGAACTCCATCTGCTTCAAAGAGGATGCGTCCGGGTTCTACAACAGCTGCCCAGAATTCGGGATTACCTTTACCCTTACCCATCCTCACTTCCAGAGGCTTGCGGGTGATGGGCTTGTCTGGGAAAATCCTGATCCACACATTTCCTTCACGTTTCATAGCACGCGTCATAGCCTGGCGCGCTGATTCAATCTGGCGGTTGGTGAGCCAAATGGCTTCCATTGCTTTGAGACCGAAAGATCCGAAAGCAATGGTGGAACCACGCTTAGCTACCTTCCTGATGCGGCCTTTCTGCGCCTTTCTATGTTTTGATCTCTTTGGTTGTAACATTTTCTTTAATGTTTCAGATTGCTTGTTGTTTGTTGCTGTTCTTTCGCATTAATGCCTTCTGTCGCCTCCACCTCTCCGGTCTCCGCCGCCACCTCTTCTCTCGCCTCCGCCTCTTCTCTCGTTTCCACCTCCTCTCCTGTCATCGCGCCTATCCCTTCCTTCGTCCCTTCTTTCCCTGCGGTCGGTCACGTCGCTCTTGCCACCCACAAAATTCGGGTTCAGATCGCGTTTTGTGAGTATTTCGCCCTTACATATCCACACCTTGATACCTATCTTACCGTATACCGTAAGCGCGAATACATTGGCATAGTCTATATCCATCCGGAAGGTATGCAATGGCACCCTGCCCTGCTTGATCTCTTCGGTTCTGGCTATTTCCGCGCCACCCAAACGGCCGCTCACTTTCACCTTGATTCCTTCAGCGCCCATACGCAGTGCGGAAGCGATGGCCATTTTAATGGCTCTCTTATAGTTTATACGATTTTCAATTTGCTTGGCGATGGTGTCGCCCACGATATTGGCATCCAGTTCGGGACGGCGGATCTCCAGAATATTGATCTGCACGTCTTCTTTGCCGGTCAGCTTTTTCAGCTCTTCCTTGATGCGATCCACTTCGCCACCCCCCTTACCAATGATGATACCGGGCTTGGACGTATGGATGGTAACGATCAGCTTATTCAGCGTGCGTTCGATCACGATCTTGGAGATGCCTCCCTTGTTGATACGCGCGTTCAGGTAAGTTCTGATCTTATTATCCTCGATTAGCTTGCCTGCATAATCCTTTTTGTTACCGTACCAGTTGCTTTCCCAACCGCGGATGATTCCTAGCCTGTTACCAATTGGATTTGCTTTCTGACCCATATAGGTTTTTTAGTTATTTATTTGTAGGATTTGTGATGGCTGTTTTCAAAGCTGCTTACGAAAATTCGCCTATCGTTATCCATTATTTCTTTTCGTCCACTATTAAGGTTACATGGTTGCTGCGTTTGCGCACGCGGTAGGCCCTGCCCTGAGGCGCCGGCAACATTCTCTTCAACACCCTGCCGCCATCAACAAATATTGTTTTCACCACGAGCCCTGCATCCGCGGCGCTTTTCCCTTCATTTTTTTGTTCCCAGTTATTCATCGCGCTCCTCAACAATTTATATAGAGGCGTTGAAGAATGCTGGGGATGATGTTCCAGTATCGCGAGTCCCTTTTCCACGTCCATACCCCTGATCACATCTGCGAGCAATCGCATTTTGCGGGGCGATGTGGGATAGTTTTTGAGTTTAGCTACTGCTTCCATTTTTATTCAGTTTCGGGTGCCGGAACCGGAGGATGATTTGGGATGAGTCCATCACCACCTCTTTATACGGCTGCCGCCTATTATACAATCTTTTTACTTGAGTGTCCTTTGAAATTGCGCGTCGGCGCAAATTCTCCGAGTTTATGCCCTACCATGAATTCGGTCACATACACCGGGATGAATTTATTCCCATTGTGCACTGCCAGCGTATGACCCACGAAATCAGGCGTAATAGTGGTGCGACGGCTCCAGGTTTTGATCACACCTTTTTTCAATTTGCCCTCATTCATGGCCAATACCTTTTTCTCGAGGTAGTCGGCTACATAAGGACCCTTTTTAATCGAACGACCCATAGTGTATCGTTAATTGGTTAATTGTTATTTATTGAAAAATGCTTTCCTGCTAATTCCAGGTTCTTACTGCGCCAGCTTGTTTCCCTTGCTGCGCTGCAGAATCAGTTTATCGGATCCTTTTTTCTTGCGCGTTTTCAAACCCTTGGCATATTTACCAGTTCTGCTTCTGGGATGGCCACCCGATGCCTTTCCTTCACCACCACCCATTGGATGATCCACGGGGTTCATGGCAACACCACGGTTACGGGGACGAATTCCTTTCCATCTATTTACACCTGCCTTGCCCGCAGTTTCCAGGTTATGATCGCTATTGCTCACAACGCCCACTGTGGCATAACAGTTGATCAACACCTTTCTGAGTTCGCCGCTGGGCATTTTCAACACAGCATATTTATCTTCCTTATTGGTAAGCTGTGCGGATGAACCCGCGCTTCTCGCCAATTTCGCTCCCTGCCCGGGCTGCATTTCAATATTGTGCACATTGGTACCCAGGGGCATATTTTTCAGAGGCAGCGCATTTCCGATTTCAGGCGCAACGGCATCCCCGCTTATAACGGAAGAGCCTACCTGCAAACCCTGAGGCGCGATGATATACCTTTTTTCCCCGTCCACATAGTTCAGCAGCGCGATGAAAGCTGTGCGGTTGGGATCATATTCAATCGATACCACCACGGCTTTGATATCTTTCTTATCCCGTCTGAAATCCACAATACGATATTTCTTCTTGTGTCCGCCACCCATATAGCGCATGGACCTATGGCCCTGCGCATTTCGGCCTCCCGTGCTCTTCTTGGGCGCCAACAGGCTTTTTTCGGGACTGTCAGTGGTGATTTCCGCATATTCGTTTCCAATCCTCCATCGGGTCCCTGCCGTAATCGGTTTGTACTTTTTTAATGCCATTGTATTCTTCTTT
>CALFNL010000040.1 GCA_937902875.1 uncultured Bacteroidota bacterium
TCATGGCAAATCCGGAACTATATACACGCGGCGCTTACAGTAATCTCAGAACGGGCAGGAGCTGTGCTATCATCGTGCTAATATCTTCCATCTCGTGGTTTTTGTTTGTGCTGTTTGTTATCATTACTGCCGGATTTGGAGTATTGACGCATCCACAGGATTTCATAAGGCAATTTCAACCCTGAGCATTGAACGAAGCCAGGTCGCAATTTATCGTTAACCAACTATATTGCTATGAACCAGGAAGCAGATTCATTATTCGACCTCAAAATTGATGCAGCCAGCTCTCAATTTCTTCATGACAGCGCACGCTGGGGCAAATTCCTTTCCATCGTGGGATTTGTTCTCGCCGGGCTATTGGCGCTGCTTGGAGTATTAATGGGAACCGTCTTCACCCGTTTGGGTAACCAGGCAATGGGTATGAGATATCTGAGCGGTGTGGGAGTGATGACTTTTTATATTCTTGCCGCGGTATTATATTTCTTTCCCTGCCTTTTTCTGTTTCGTTTCTCAACCAAAATTCAGCAGGCTTTGCGTTTGAATGACCAGGAAGCGCTCGCGGATGCATTTTCTAACCTGAAGGCCTATTTCAGATTCTTTGGGATACTCACCATCATCGCGCTGGGCATGTACGTCCTGGTAATTTTGATTTTCCTCATAAGCGCGGCTTCCATGAAATATTGATATTGCCATGAGGATTGATTCAAGGGATTATCAATGAAACAGATTGGATGATGGGTCAGGTACCGCATGGCGCCTGGGCCGATTGATTTTGCAACTGCCTAAACAATATGTTGGGGGGCAGTTCTATTTTGTGGACAGATAATTATAATCTTTCAACAGGGTATCCAGGAAATCGAAGGGATGCATTTCTGTTTCAATCCCCAGCACCTTCATGACCCTTTCAGATGCCCGCTCTACCATTTCGGTATATCCTTTTTTCCTGGCCATGTCGAGAATCCCCTTTACGGTATTGATGTCGCGGTCGCTCAGCCGCATTACCTGCGGGAATACGGGCTTGTAATCATCGGCCACTTCCACAAAGATGGTATCGTCGAGTGAACCCCTTTGCCTCGTTTTGATGATCATGGTTCCTGCGGCAACATCTCCCACTCTCTTGCATCGCCTGGTTGTGATGATGAGTACAATATCCGTTACAAGCAAGATGGTGGTAGCATAGAGGCCTTTCAAAAAGCCCACCATGCCAAAGCCGATGGAGATGACAATAATGGGAATGGTAAGATCGGAAGCTCTCAGCAGCCACCTGAGGATATATTGACTCACGGAAGCCTTGCCCCCGTTTTCATGAACCACGCGAATATGCAATAATTTTTTCCCGATGCTTTGGCCGTTCCAGAAAGTCTCGCAAACCAGGTGATAACAAAAAACAGGAACCAGTATCACCAGCTCTATGGCCCAAAGGTCATAACCAGACGCGGTACCGGCAAGCCCCGCTTTGCTGATCATTTCTCCAAAAACATTGAACGCGATAATGAGATATATCAACTGCAGAAAGAAATCAATCATCCAGGCGAACATGCGAATATGGAACTCAGGAGGCTCGAATTCAAGATCAATATTAAAGCTCGTTGGAATCAAAATTTTACCCATGGCGCGGGTTCAATAATATTTTCAGTGAGTTGATCTGCGATGTTAAGTAATTAATTAAATTGAAGCAAATTTAACCTGCATTGGTATCCTTTTGCCGTTAAACACCTAAATATTCCCATCTATTGCGTGAAGCTCTGTTTATTAAGAAGAACAAGGATCGCTGGCTCAGGAATCAGGTGATCCCTGCCGATGACCCCGACGAAGTAGCCGTGGAATTCACCCAATTGGTGGATGACCTGGCTTTTGCGAAGACCTTTTACCAGCAAAGCAAAGTTACCAGGTATTTGAATGCTCAGGCCTCGAAAACCTATATGAGTATTTACCAGAATAGGAAAGAAGAGCAAAACAGGCTTAGTGATTTCTGGAAATTCAACGTTCCGCTTACCGTGCGCAGGCACCACACGGTATTGCTTTTTGTGGCCCTGATTTTCATTGCCTTTTTTATAGTTGGATTCTATTCCTCAGCACACGATGAGGGATTCCTGCGCGAGATGCTGGGCGATGATTATGTAAATATGACCGAAGCGAATATTGCTCAGGGTAAACCATTTGGCGTTTATGCTCAGGGAAATGAATTATTGATGTGGCTGGGCATCATGATCAATAATATTTTCACTTCATTCAACTATTTCGCCGCAGGAATATTATTTTGTTTCCCCTCTATAATATCACTGATTAACGAAGGCGTTAGACTGGGGGCTTTCGAGCAATTATTCTTTTCCAAAGGACTGGGTCTCGAATCTGTACTCACGGTCTTCATTCATGGAACTCTTGAAATATCCGCGATTGTAATTGCCGTGGGAGCGGGTGTAGTCATGGGAAAAGGCTGGATCTTTCCCGGAACGCGCAAAAGGCTTGATGCTTTTAAGCAAGGCGCCAAAGATGGCGTGAAAATTCTGGTGAGCCTGGTGCCGATTTTTATGGTAGCGGCTTTTTTTGAAGGGTTTGTTACCCGCTATGATTCGATGCCCAAATGGCTGAGCGGCATGATATTGCTGGGATCCGCTTCTTTTATAGCATGGTACTATATCATCTATCCTATACTTTTACAGAAGCGACTGAGGCGAAACAGTCACCACTGAAGTGAAAAATCCAATCCGTCAAATATTAAAATCTCTTTTAGCAATATTTGTTTTTTTGCCGGCCTTTCTATGTAGCGAAGGCCAGGAAAAGATGGACACCATGCCGGCAGAAATCCAGCAAATGGCCCCGGATACGGTGAATACAGAGGGAGGCAGTTCTCTGGAGGATTCTCTTGTTGAGAATTCAGATAGCGCGGGCACTCTATTTTTTAATGCAAAGGAAGATTCCACTTCCTTGTATGATACCAGTATCCTGCAGATGCGTATGGTGCCCGACAGCATTTCAGAGAAATTGAAGGCTGATGAAGCATTTTGGTACGCGAATAATGACTTACCGGAGAAAGAAGATCTGAAAAAAAACGGATCCCTTTGGGAAAGATTTCTCACCAGCATGGCCCGCATGTTGAGCAGCAGGTCTTTCCGCCAGGCGGTCTGGATCCTGATAGTAGTTGTATTTCTGGCCATCATTTCCTGGTGGCTCTTACAAAACAGGATCAATATTTTTAGTTCCAGAAAACACCTGGCCATTCAGTCAGATTCCAAAGAGGCCGCCGAAGACATCTTTAATACCGATTTCCCTGCTTCCATTGCATTGGCTGCCCGCGAAGGAAATTA
>CALFNL010000041.1 GCA_937902875.1 uncultured Bacteroidota bacterium
GGCTTGCCGCGGCTCTTTCTTTTTCTTCACACTCAGGGCAGCCAATGCTCCTGCAGCCTGACCAGTCAGCAATACACATGGTTGCAATCGGGTAGCTCCATTCGCAATATTGGAGACAGAAATTCCTTTTTCGGCAACCACGAGTCCTTCAATTTTTTCAGGAATGAGCGCTCCCAGGGGAACGTTGAATGAATTGACACGGGGAAATTTTATTTTGGGAGAGAGCCCATTGGCGTCGTGATGGTGGTCAACCGGGTAGTCACCTACCGATATCCCGGTTCTATATAATTTTTCTTTCTGGCCGTATGGATTGATCAGGTGATTCACATTCAATCTCGCCAACCCTCTCACCCTCCTTCCTTCCCGATTATAGGGTATCAGGGCCAGTCTGTCTGTAGTAGGAAAATAATTGTCTACCAGGCCCAGGTTATAGAAACCCAATTCAGTCTGGAGAAAATATACAAAACCCAGGGTTTGATCTTTAGCCTGCTGGTAGAGTTTTAATCTGTCAATAGGTTTTTCCTCCACAACATTCAGGTAATAGTCATTTCCATGTGCAGGCCAGTTGATCATATAAAGGCTGTCAGGCAATTTTCCATAATCAAGCATCTTCCTTGCGCTTGCATCATAGGATTTACCAGCTGGGCAGGGAGCATCAGCGCAACTACAATAATATTGAGAAGGATCGTAGTTGAGGGGTTTGTATTTCTTAGCGGTGTCCGTTCCAAAATCCTTCAAAATGGCCACCCAGGTAAGGTCCTGGATAATGGGGATCTTGCCTGGAGCCATGGATTCTTTTGAATAGGCCTTGTCTTCCATTCCCAGGTCGTAGGCCGCGCCTGCATCTGCAAATACATCACCCAATTCAGTGGCGTCAACTACTATCCTGGCTTTCACTTCCAATGAATCATCCCAGCGGTTTACGAATAATACGCCCGTTATTGTATCGGAGGATTTCAATACTTTGTTGAAAAACCAGCCATATTGAACCGACAATTTTTTTTCGGCGGCAACCATGGCCTTGAAAATGCTATCCCCAACATGCGGTTCAAAACAGGTTTCACTCACCCATCCGGTTGCCAGATCATGGGTCCCATAGTGGTCATAGAGATGCTGCCTGAATTCCTGCCAGATCCCACCCGCAAGAAGGTTATTCCCATCGGTACAACTCACACCCGCGGCTGTGAGCATTCCTCCCAGCCAGCTTGTCTGCTCCACGATCAGGGTACTCACTCCCATCCGGGCGCTTTGAATCCCTGCTGCCACTCCACCTGTACCACCTCCCACTACCAGCACATCCGTTTGAATTTTTTCAAATTTTGCAAATCCTGATAGAGAAAAGAAAAGTTGGAAAATTGCGACCAGGATTGAAGCTTTCTTGGCAGGCATGCGAAACTTGATTTACACTCAAGATAAAGTTTTCATCCTGAAAATT
>CALFNL010000042.1 GCA_937902875.1 uncultured Bacteroidota bacterium
AAGAATTACGTATTTGCACCAAGGAACCTTGGCAACAGAATCAATACATCTGAATTGGAATATTATCCTTCCCTTCCTCTTGACGGACGCCCATTAATATTCACAAGAAGGGTGCATGGTTACAATGAGGATTTCTTCGTGAGTCATCACTCAGACTCCGGATGGACCAAATCAATGGGTATTGATGGCGATATCAATACCAATTTCAATGAAGGAGCCCAAAATATTTCGCAGGATGGGGAATGGCTGGTTTTTACCGGCTGCAATTTCCCCGAAGGACTCGGAGGCTGCGACATCTATTATTCAACACTCACAAGAAAAGGCTGGAGCAAACCCGAAAATTTGGGTCGTGTAATCAATACCGATTTCTGGGAGTCTTCTCCCTGTTTATCACCCGACAAACGAGAATTGTATTTTTCCAGCAATCGTCCGGGTGGGTACGGAGGGAAGGATATTTATGTATCACGTCGCTCACCCAATGGCCGGTGGAGCGAACCAGAAAATATGGGACCCTCTATAAATACAGTGGGTGATGAAAGCTGTCCCTTTGTGCATGCAGATAACCAAACCATGTATTTCACCTCCAACGGACTCCCGGGCTATGGGGGAGACGACCTGTTTATGGTTAGAAAGAAAGACGATGGAAACTGGGGTGATCCCGAAAACCTGGGCTACCCGATCAATACCATTGAAAATGAAGGAAGCCTCATCATTGCGGCTGATGGCAGAACCGCATACTATGCAAGCGACAGGGCAGACACGCGGGGAGGACTTGACATATACACGTTTGAAATGAGAGAAGACCTTAGGCCTAATAAAACCTTATGGGTGCAGGGCAAAGTCTTTGACAAGAAAACCGGCGAAGGGCTACCTTCTGCTGTAGAATTGCTCAACCTGGCCACGGGACAATTGAATTCAAAAGTTCAGACCGATGAAAACGGCAGGTACCTTATTACCTTGCCCGTTGGAAAAGACTATGCATTTAGTGTGAACAGAAAAGGATACCTGTTCTATTCTCAAAATTTTCCTCTAAGCAAGAAAACTGCCGATTCAACTTATATCATTGATATTCCGCTTCAACCCATAGAAGTGAATGCCTCCATAGTTCTCAATAATATTTTCTTTGACATCAATAAATTTGAACTGAAGCCGGAATCGCGCTCTGAACTGGACAAAGTGGTTGCCCTCATGAATGATAATCCCGGCATGAAGATATTAATCAGTGGCCACACCGATAATATTGGAAAGTCGTCTGATAATCTCGTGCTTTCCAATAACAGGGCAAAAGCAGTGATTTCTTATTTGATCTCTAAAGGAGTATTACCCGCTCGTTTGCAGTCCAGGGGCTTTGGCGCTACAAAACCTATTGCAGATAACCAGACTGAATCAGGGAGGGCCGTTAACCGCAGAACAGAACTGACCGTGGTGGCGCAATGAAAGGATTTTACCCATAGTTTTTACGGATTGCCACAGCCGCAATCATCATTCCTTTTGTAAATTGGGCCTGAAAACCACCCCAACTTATGGGCTTCACGCGCATTCTGGATATTTTACTCCAAAGGACTATTTCCGGCCAACAGGTGAACTGCTGCTACCCTTATGAGCATTTGAAAAAATATGGGATAGAAAATCTTCAATTCATATGGGCCGGCAAAGACAATCATCCCGATACGCATGCCCACTGATCTGGTACACCATATTGCCCTCACAATGGTGCCCCATATCGGTGATATTCACGCGAGGGAACTCATAGGTTATTTTGGAAACGCGGAGAATATTTTCAAAGCCCGGAAATCTGACCTGGACAAACTACCAGGGATAGGCGAAGTCCGCGCCCGGAGCATAAAAGAGTTTAAAGATTTCAAGAGGGCTGAGGAAGAAATGCGGTTCATCGAAAAGTTTAAGATTGAGGTGCTGGTACTCGGGGCACCGGGTTACCCAAAGCGACTATTGAATTGTTATGATGCACCTCTCCTACTATATTTCCGGGGCAAGGCTGACCTGAATGCGGAAAAGATAGTCAGCATCATCGGCACCCGAAACAATACAGATTATGGTAAGGAATCTGCAAGAGAAATCATTGAGGATCTGGCGCCATACAAGGTTTTAATAGTAAGTGGGCTGGCCTACGGCGTGGATTCCATCGCTCATAAACTTGCGCTTAAGCAGGACCTGCCAACCGTGGGTATTCTGGCTCATGGGCTGGACAGGATATATCCGGATGAGAACAAGACCCTTGCCAGGGAGATGATCATGAATGGCGGCCTGCTCACCGATTTCATGACCAAGACCAAACCAGACAAACAAAATTTTCCCAAGCGCAACCGGATTGTAGCCGGAATATCAGATGCTACCGTGGTAATTGAAACAAGCCTCAAAGGAGGAAGCATGATCACTGCGGAATTGGCCAATAGTTATAATAAGGATGTATTTGCAGTACCCGGAAAAATTTCCGATACCAGGAGTGAGGGATGCAACTACCTGATAAGGACGAATAAGGCGGCTTTGGTGAGTTCCGGAAAGGATATCATTGATTTTATGAACTGGAATCAGCTACCCCTGAAACATCAGCCCCAGAGAGAATTATTCGTTGAACTTACCCCCGATGAAAAGGTCATTGTACAAATCCTCCGTCAGTATGGAATCACTCATATAGATGAGCTATATGTTAAGAGCGGATTGAGAAGCAGCGCGGTGGCCGCGGCTATTCTAAACCTGGAATTGCAAAATGTTTTGACTTCATTGCCAGGGAAATTATATAAGCTCCTGTAGTTTGCATGAATTCCGGTGTTGCATTTGGCGGGAATAAAAACATTTGGAAGGAATTTAGCCACTGCACTATCTTTGCACATGGCAACAATAATCAATTCCCCCAAGGACAAATTCCCACAGAAATTTTTTGGTGAAGGACTAACATTCGATGATGTTTTATTAGTTCCAGCCTATTCGCAGGTACTTCCCCGGGATGCTGAAATCAAGACCAGACTCACTAAAGACATCACTATCAATATACCCCTGCTTTCCGCAGCCATGGATACCGTTACGGAAGCCAACCTGGCCATCGCACTCGCAAGGGAAGGTGGCATGGGGATTCTCCACAAGAATATGTCAGTGGAACGCCAGGCCGAACAGGTGCGCAAGGTAAAACGCAGCGAGAGTGGCCTCATCCTGGACCCCATTACCCTTCATGAACAGGCCACCATATCCGATGCCCTCCGCCTCATGAAAGAGAATAAGATCGGTGGCATCCCGATAGTGGATAATAAGAAAAGACTGGTAGGCATACTCACTAATCGAGACCTTCGCTTTGAAACCATTCATTCGAAAAAAGTGAGTGAAGTCATGACCAAAGAGAACCTCATCATAGCACCGGAAGGCACCGATCTGAAGAAAGCCAAAAAAATATTAAGCCAGTATAAGATTGAAAAATTACCCGTAGTTAATAAGTCGGGCCAATTGGTGGGTCTCATCACCTACCGTGATATTCTTCAACTGCAGAGTTTCCCGAATGCTGTTAAGGATGATTTCGGCCGCCTACGTGTAGGGGCAGGCCTGGGAATTACGGGTGATCTCCTGGATCGGGCGGCGGCACTCCAACAAAATGGAGTTGATATTGTTTGCCTGGATAGTGCGCATGGCCATACCCGTGGTGTGATGGACGCTTTGAAAAAGCTTAAGAAAAATTTCAAAAAACTGCCGGTCATCGCGGGAAATGTTGGCACGGCTGCAGGGGCCAGGGCGCTTGCCGAAACTGGCGCGGATGCCGTGAAAGTGGGTATTGGCCCAGGCTCTATTTGCACAACCAGGATCGTGGCTGGAGCAGGTGTACCGCAGATCACAGCCGTAATGGAAGCCGCGTCAACACTGAATAAAATGAATATTCCCCTGATAGCCGATGGAGGAATCCGGTATACCGGCGACATGGTGAAGGCATTGGCCGCAGGTGCCAGCGCCGTGATGATGGGAAGCGTATTCGCGGGAACCGAAGAGAGCCCGGGTGATACCATTATTTATGAAGGAAGAAAATTCAAACAATACCGGGGCATGGGCTCTTTGGGCGCCATGGGCCAGGGCAGCAACGACCGCTATTTCCAGGACGTTGAAGATGATATACGCAAATTTGTTCCTGAAGGCATTGAAGGAAGGGTGGCATTCAAAGGGAGCCTGAGCGAAATAGTGTACCAATATGTTGGCGGACTAAGAGCAGGTATGGGATACTGTGGGGCAAAGGATATCAAAGCTTTACAACAGGCCCAATTCATCAAGATCACAAACGCCGGAATCCAGGAGAGTCATGCGCATGATATTGAAATAACCAGAGAAGCTCCAAATTATACACGCTGATTGAACCCCGATAATTTCAGTTTCTTAATGATAACAATCGTCGAGTTATATTTACGCCGGCTGTTTAGCTTCATTTCCATTTCATTTTCAAGCCTGATTACGGATCCGGATAGCAGGGCTCTTGCTCAAAGCCCCGGATCAATGACCCCTGATCTTCAAACAGTATATTTTGTAAATTGTCCGCATGTATTTTAACCCCAAAAAAATAATCCCGCTGTTCGTAATATTTCTGATTGGGTTTCAAATCCAGTCAGGCTATTCCCAAACTGCTTCAGACAGCATGCGCCTATCTTTCCAGTTATGTAAACTGCGAATCAGTTTGCTCACCTGCGATCCGGGAGAAGATTTGTATACCACATTCGGGCATTCGGCAATCAGGGTAATTGACAGCGCGGAGGGAAGCGACAGGGTTTATAATTATGGCACATTTGATTTCAGCGATCCTACCGCATTCTATGTGAAATTCATAAAAGGAGGAAAGGACCTGAAATATTTTCTTTCCGTTGACGATTTCCCCGATTTCATGCGCGAATATGAATACTATCAGCGAAGCGTTAGAGAGCAGGAACTCAATCTTAATTGCGGGGAAAAAACCAGGCTCAAGCTGGCTCTTTTGAACAATGCTATGGGTGAGAATAAATTCTATAAATACGATTTCCTTTTTGACAATTGTTCCACAAGACCCTTTGAAATCATTGCAAAAAATCTCGATAGCCCGATCCATACATTAAATGTTCTCCCTTCACCAAGGACCAGTTTTCGCGACCTGATTCGCTACTACCTTGATCAAAATAAAATGTATTGGAGCTGGCTGGGCATCGATATCCTTCTGGGCAGCCGGATCGACAGACCGATGACCAATCCTGAGGCTAACTTCCTGCCCGATTACCTGGAAAAAGGATTTGACAATTCCACCATAGGAAACAGGAATCTGGTTTCGAAAAAATCAGTTTTATATGCGGCCCCTCCCCTGCCTGAAACGGGTGCATCTTTGATTACACCAGCCGTAGCATTCAACCTGCTGCTCGTGATCATGGTGGCATTGAATATGCTTAATTTTTCCTGGACCAGAAAATTGTCAGCGATTTTTGATTTCCTGCTATTTTTCGCCACGGGTCTTGTAGGCAGCACCATACTATTCATGTGGTTGGGCACAGATCATACTGTATGCCGCAATAATTACAACTTACTTTGGGCATTTCCCCTGCACATGGTAGCCGCTTTCTTAATCCCCTCCAGGAAAAAATGGATGAAAAAGTATTGGCTCTTCGCGATGATCCTTGCCCTCATGGTGCTATTGTCATGGTTCCTGCTTCCGCAAAGACTTAATATTGCCTTACTGCCTATTGTAATACTTTTGGCCTGGCGTAGTTGGTCCATTTACAAAAAGGCATAATACTGATGGATAAGCAGATCACTTCTGGCGCAACGGATATTTTCTATCGTAATATCGGTAAGGGGCAACCTATTATTTTGCTACACGGTTTTGGAGAAGACGGGACCATCTGGGAGAATCAGGTTTCATTCTTAAAGTCCAGGTTCAACATGATCATACCCGACCTCCCGGGAAGCGGGAAATCGGCGCCTGTCTCCTATTCCCAAGCTAACCTGAAAACTTATTCCACAGTTGATGTGCATGCAAATCCAGCTTTTGTTCATCCTTCAATGGATGACTATGCCGATCTCATAAAAACCATCCTGGACACTGAAGAAATTGATTCCTGTGTTATGATTGGCCATAGCATGGGAGGTTATATTGCCCTTGCCTTTGCGGAGAAATATCCCGGTTCATTGGATGGGCTGGGTCTGTTTCATTCCACCGCTTATGCCGACAGTGCTGAAAAGAAAGCCATCAGAATCAAAACAATTGAATTCATATTGCGCCAGGGTGCGCGTGCATTTCTGAAACAGTCCATTCCAAATTTATTTGCGGAAAAATTCAGGCTTGAAAAGCCGGCCAAAATAGAGGCCCTGATCTCCGCAGGAGCCAACTTTTCGGCCGAAACACTCGTACAATATTATGAAGCAATGGTGAACAGACCAGACCGCAGCGGAATCCTCACAATATTTAGCAAGCCAATATTGTTTATTATAGGCGAAGATGATAAAAGCGTAAATTTACAGGAGAGCTTAAGCCAATGCAAGATTCCGGATTTATCACTGGTTTCAATACTTCCCGGCGTGTCGCATATGGGCATGTGGGAAGAGACAGATCAATCTAATATTACCATATTGAAATACCTCAACCTGGTAAACGATACCTGATGTGAAAAAATATTTGCTCACCATAGCTATTTTCATTGGTCTGTACTCTACCGCTATAGCCAGGCATATTACCGGAGGTGAGCTGTATTACACTTATATTGGACCAGGCACTGCGCCCAATAGTTACAAGTATCAAATAACACTCAAACTCTACCGCGATTGCAATTCTACCGGCGCCCAGTTGGATGACGCTGCGGCGATTTCCATCTACCAATGGAATAGTTCTTCGAACCCTACACTTTATAGCACATTTAGTGTTCAAAAGGGCAGAATAGATGTGTTGAACCTCACCAGCCCCGGAAAATGTATTGATAACCCACCCATAGTTTGTTATCAGGTGGGTATTTATACCTTTAATGTTGAACTTCCCGCGACCCCATATGGCTACACAATATCCTACCAGAGATGTTGCAGGATTGAAAATATCAGTAATATTTCAGGATCGGATCAGATAGGCGCTACCTATACCGCCAATATTCCCGGAACCAGTGTGCTTTCCACCGCACCCCAAAACAACAGTGCTCATTTCCTGGGAAAGGATACCGTGATTATTTGTGAAGGCAATCCATTCGTATATGATTTTGGCGCCATGGATCCTGATCACGATTCCCTGACTTATAATTTGTGCGGCGCCTATCTGGGAGCCGGCACCCTCGATCCTCAGCCGATTAGCGCAGAGCCTCCTCCTTACCTTTTTGTTCCATATTCATTTGGCTTTTCTGCATCATTTCCCATGGGTGCCAACGTAACGCTGGACCATTTCAATGGAAAATTATCCGGAATTGCCCCTGCTGCGGGAATTTATATTGTTACAGTCTGTGTGAGTGAATTCAGGAATGGTGTGTTGATCAATGTGCACCGAAAAGACCTCCAGATCAAAGTGGCAGAATGCTCCGTTGCCGCAGCATCCCTTCAGCCTGAATATATAAGTTGCGATGGGTTTACACTCACTTTTCAGAACAGGAGCAATAGCCCCCTGATCACCACTTATTTCTGGGATTTTGGAGTCACTACTCAAACAAATGATACCTCTGTTCTGCAAAGACCCACATTTACATTTCCTGATACAGGCGTTTACAAAGTGATGCTGATCACCAACAGGGGCCTGGATTGCTCAGACACAGCTTATACGCTTGCCAAGGTTTTCCCGGGATTTTTTCCAGGCTTCGTGGTGAGTGAGGGATGCAAGAATGTGGCATTGCAATTTACAGATACAACAAAAACAAAATATGGAATAGTAGATACATGGGGATGGGATTTTGGAGTCATCAATCAGGCATATGATACTTCCCATTTGCAGAATCCGCAATTTACCTATACCGATACAGGCACTTTTAATGTGCGTTTCATCGTGACTAATAGTAAGGGATGCAGGGATACTGTCGCGGAAAATCTTACCGTTCGTGCCCGACCATTGCTATTCCCACCAAATGATACTCTCATTTGCGATATAGATACTGCGGTACTCTCAGCCAAGGGACCGCCTGGCACTTATACCTGGTCGCCTAACTATGCTATCAATACACTAAATGGCCCGGATATCCTGGTTAGTCCGGACGTTACCACTACCTATACCGTGAGTCTGACAACGGTACCCGGCTGCACCAGCACAGACACCGTAAGAGTTAATGTGGTAAGTTTTGTCACCCTCAGTGCAGGTCCCGATACTACCATCTGCCTCACCGATACACTGATGCTGAACCCGTTCAGCGACGGACTAAAATTCGTATGGGTCCCGGCCGGTACGCTTAATGATCCTAATATTAAGAATCCTCTGGCCACTCCACTTGGCCCCACTTTATACAGCGTAACTGCATATATTGGCAAATGCTTTGCCAGCGATAATGTGGCCATAAATACCGTACCCTATCCTTTGGTCAGGGCCAGTAATGATTCAGCTATATGCTACGGCGACAGGATTCAGCTATTCGCTACAGGAGGTGCTTTTTATCGCTGGGCGCCGCCCTATGCAATCAGCAGCACTACTATCCCCAATCCCATAGTGGGTCCCCTGGTGTCTACAAACTATGTGGTTACCGTAACCGATACCTTGGGCTGCCCCAAGCCAACCAATGAGCCCGTATTCGTGAGAGTGATCCCTCCCGTACCGGCAAATGCCGGAAGTGATACTGCGGCTGTTCTGAATCAACCACTTCAATTATTCGCTACGGGAGCGGAATTTTATGAGTGGTCCCCTCCTACCTGGTTGAACAATCCCAATATACAGGATCCCATTGCCACTTTTGTATCCGATCCTGGCGACAGCATTACATATGTGGTAAAAGTCAGCACCATTGAAGGCTGCTTCGCATACGATACCATGACAGTGCGGATATTTAAGACGGCGCCGGACATATTTGTGCCGACAGCATTTACACCTAACCGTGATGGTAAGAATGATATATTCAGGGCCATTCCCGTAGGCATCAGGGAATTCGATTATTTCTCAGTGTACAACCGCTGGGGACAACTGGTATTTACTACCACCAATCCCAGAATTGGATGGGACGGAACCGTTGGTGGTAAAGAGCAGAGTACCGATACATTTGTGTGGAGAGTAAGGGGCGTAGATTACCTGGGCAAAGTAGTGCAGAAAAAAGGGACCGTTACTCTTATCAGATGACAAGTCATTGAAATGAATGTTTCACTGCAATTGCAAAATCCCCACCCGTCGTTGCCAACATCCATTCATGCGAATCTGAATAATCTGGTTTAAAATGTCAACCCGATCCCCCGTAAAGGCAGGGATACCATTCCCTGTTTCTGCAGCTTTTTCACTAACATTGCCTTCTCCAAAACCTTGCATTCATGAACAAAATAATTTTTATCACCGGAGCCAGTTCCGGATTCGGTAAAGCATGCGCCGAAAAATTCGCGGAAGCCGGTTATAATCTCATCATCAACGCCAGAAGAACAGAAAGACTCGAAGCGCTGAAAAAACAACTTGAAGCCAGGCACAAGGTGAAAGTGCAAATACTGGCATTCGATGTTCGAGACAGAAAATCGGTTTTTGAATCGGTGCAATCATTGCCTGAAAGTTGGAAATCGATCGACCTATTGGTGAACAACGCGGGCCTGGCCCTGGGCAGAGATTATTTTGACGAAGCCGTACTCGACGACTGGGATACCATGATTGATACTAACCTGAAAGGCTTACTGTATGTTTCAAGAGCCGTTTTACCGGCCATGATTGCCAGAGGATCGGGGCATATTATAAATATCGGCTCAACTGCAGGTAAAGAAGTTTATGAAAAAGGCAACACCTATTGCGCAACTAAGTTTGCTGTGGCAGCTATCAGCCAGGCCATGAGGATTGACCTGCTCCGGCACCAGATCAAGGTCACTGCCATTCACCCGGGAGCGGCAGAAACCGAATTTTCAATGATTCGTTTTAAAGGCGATGCGGATAAGGCAGCCTCCGTTTATGAAGGTTTTAAACCACTTCTGGCCGAAGACGTTGCCAATGTGGTATTCTATTGCGCCGGCCTCCCTGAACATGTTTGCATTAATGAGTTGGTTCTCACCAGTACCCATCAGGCCAATTCCTTTTATTTATTTAAAAGATAATTTCGGCAGCATATTTGCGTTGAATTACCGGTGTCAAAACGAGGTATAAGACTATTCCTTATGAGCCTTTCCAGGGGTTTATGAAGGTATGCGAAAGTAAATACACTCATCGAGCAACCAATCATATGCCCTGGCCGTTTCGCTTTATAAATTTCATATCAATGAAAAAATCAGTGTGTGGTTCAATACTGGCTTTGTGTTTTGCCGGAGTAGTAACGGTGAATGCCCAGGACGATCATATTCGCAATAGCCCATGCGATAACGAAATGATCAAAAAAGAAGCCGACAGCCTGAGGCATCTTCTCGCCGCCGGTGGATTTGTAGTGATGCGCGAAGCCTCTGTGACTATGGAAAGCGAATACGAACTTCCCATCATTGTTCCGCTTACTGAAGGCACCTGGTACCATGTTGTATTTATCGGCGATATCAATTCAAATACCTATGAAGTGAGGATGTATGACTACAGCGAGAAGCAGGTGGTGTATCAGAAAAAGAGATGGGGTGATGTTGATGGAAACGTCATCAGCTATTCGTATATCCCCAAAATGTCTGAGTACCACATGATCAAACCGGTACAGGTAAACAACAAGCAAAAAAAGAATCTCTGCGGATATGTGATGCTATTCAAAAAGACTACAGACCCGCAGGCACTGAATAAATAATTCTAACCGAATTCGATCTGGAAATCACAACCGCTGATCCCCGCCATTCGAGGTGGGGATTTTTGTTTCCTGGCCCAAAAGATTCCCGACGAGGTTCCACTTCCTGGTTTGAAGAATCTTCTCAGGAGGAAAAGGGGTATCCTGCTTTCCGGAAGAAACTAATTGTACCATTAGGAGATGAGAACTTCTTAAAAGTAAACAATATTCCAGTGGCTTATGGTGCAAGTGAGATTGTGATCTGAAGGCCTGCCCTGGTATTCACCGATGGAGCCGAGGATGATACATAGGGGTTCCGCCTTTGCTGATCAAAATAGAGTTTAAGCTGCAAACGATTGCTGAGCACATAGTCAATGGATGGACTGATGATGATCACTTTTTGGCCATTCGTGGCAAAGGCGTTGCTCTGGTCCAGCCTGCTGTTAGAAGTAACGTCGTCGCGTATGCTGAAATCCATCACGAACTTGATATCGTTCTCCAGCTTACTGCTTGCCTCCTTTCTTCCCATCTTCACTTTGAAAGGCAGGGGGAATCCTCTCTTACGCCAGGATGCATTCAGATTAATTCCGGTGGAACGCACTTCACTCAGTTGATAGTCGATAAGACTCAGGCTTAGGGTGCGGCTCTTTATATATTCAAACCGAAGGCTGAATTGGTTGGTCATTGAAAAATCAATTCCCAACAAAGGGTTGAACTGTTCCTGAATGGTGATATTCGGCACGAGAAAATAGGGAATGAAATTGTTTGATATTGTATCAATGAAAGAAGGATATCCCAGGGCAAACCTGTCTTGGAATAG
>CALFNL010000043.1 GCA_937902875.1 uncultured Bacteroidota bacterium
GGCAGTTTCCCATCTGGCATCAAGGAAGCCTTCGAAGCACTCATTGCCAACTTTGGCATGGCAGGCAGGGAGTTTTATGGAATTTCTTACCTGGATGAGGAATGCGGGATCATTTATAAAGTGGCAGTTTCTGCATTCGTTGACAACGAAGAATTGAAACCCGGTTACGAGGAATTCACAATCAGGAAGGGAAACTATTTGACAGAAACCCTGAAGAACTGGATGGCGAAAACAGATAAGATAAAGGATATTTTCGGCCTGCTCATGGCAGATCCCAGGTACGATAATTCGAGTCCCTGCGTAGAATGGTATAAGAATGATGGAGAAATGCTGTGTATGGTTAAAAGCAAGCCCCTGAATTAATAAATTCTGAAATGAAATGGCAGGCTTTGGCATTGATTGCCCACCGTGACATCCACGGTCAGTTTTTCAGAAAACTTTATTCATTTGTATTCCCGCATTCATCATTTGAACAAAGCGGCTGCGGTCACTTCATTTTGAATGAGGTGGCTAAAGTAAGAATTTTTGTGAACGCCATAGGTGGTTACCATTGTGAGGAATAGAGTTTTTTTTGGTTTAGTATTATTTCTAAATACTTTGATCTTATTTTCCAGTTCTCCTGAATATTTTTTATCAATTACAAACTCAGCAGTTGAGAATTTCATCTCGCAAATATTAATACACAAATCCTGCCTGTCAATGAGCAGATCTATCTGTGCACCTGATCCCCCTTTTTGGGGTACATATCTCCACGCCGAAATCTCAGAATGCACGCCTTCAATGCCGAGTGATCTTTTGATTTGAACAACATGTTTTAGGCAAATGGATTCGAAGGCGAATCCACTCCAGCTTCTGAAAGAAGCACTGTTTAGCTGCCTCAACCAGGTGCCGGCGCCTGTTGACTTAGCGCCTTCCATAAACTTCAAATAAAACAGAGAATATTCATCGGATAGCTTGTATATGGCGTCTTTCGAATCCTTATCGAATGGAATATATTGTGAAATGAATCCTGATTCTTCCAACTCGGAAAATAGTTTTGTCGTCGTTCCACCAGATGACAGCCCGGTGGCCTCCATGATCTCATTTCTGGTCAAGCCCTGTCGCTTCTTCGCCAGCGCCCTTATTACAGCTTCATGATTCTGCGCGTTGTCAAAAAGTGAACGATACAAATTTTTGAATTCGCCTTTGAGGGTCCCGTCTTTGGTGAAACATAATCGGTCAATGTATTGAGCTGCGCTTTCGCCAGGCTTCATGTCTTTCAAATAGTGGGGTATTCCACCCATGACCATATAGAGTTGCAGGACCTGGTATTGATCAAGATTTATTCTCTTGCTTTTAAGATAGGATTCCACCTCCCCTAAATTGAAGGGCAGCAATCTTATTTGTCGGCTAATCCTGTTGTGGAGGCCTCCCTTGTTATTTATTATATTTTCCATCATCCACGATGCCGCTGATCCGCAGATTACCAAAAGCAAATTGGCTTGTCGGGAAGCCCAAACATTCCAAAAATGTTCAAATGCCTGGAGAAAACCGGATTTAGCGGTGTGAATCCAGGGAAATTCATCAAAAAATATTACTGATTTCTGTGAGCTAAGTTTGGTCGACAGGTATTTACGTAAAAAATCAAAAGCCGTAATCCAATTATCCGGAATAGCAGGTGGTACGGCGCTATTCATCGCATTTTGCAGAGACAGGCTGAAATTCTGCAATTGTTCGGCGAGTTTTGCTTCATGGATGCCGGTCATTTCGAAGATTATGCGTTCCTTGTAAGCATTGCGGATAAGATAAGTCTTTCCTACCCGCCTGCGCCCATAAACGGCGATCAATTCCGCCTCTGGTGAGCTTAATGCATTTGCCAATATCTTTTTTTCTTCTTGACGACCTATCAGTTTATCCATTGTTATTCCGTGTATTCTCTCCATGCAAAAGAATTAAATTCGGCCAAAACAATATGAAGTATGCCAGTTTTGGACAAGTATAAAATTTTAAATTCAGCCAGAACAATATAAATAAATATACTTTTGGACAAGTATAAAATTTTAAATTCAGCCAAAACTATATAAAAAATACTAGTTTTGGACAAGTACAAAATCAAAAATCAAACTAAATGATTAGAAATCAGTAAAATAAAGTGCCTGATTCACCCGGGGAGCTTCCCTGATGCTGAATTCTGATCTTTGCTTCTTAGCTCCCTTTCCTGGGCGCATGACTGTTCTAAGAGAGTCTTTAAAAGGAATTTGCCTCATTCGCAGATCAGGAATTTTCAATTTTCTCTTCCAGGTTTTAATCCGGTAATAAATCTCCGCAGATCTGTGCGGCTTGCGGCAGTAAGGCCGAGAACCGGAAAGTCAGGTTCCCGAGACTTGCGGAAAAATTAAATTAAGGATTGTCAGAGTTTGCAGGCAAAGGTGCAATCAGAATGAGAAGCAGTGCCTACAAGACAAATATCGAACGGGATAATCTGATATTTTGAATGCATGTATAATAATAACCTTGGTTTTGGATTATGGCAATTCTTCGGCTACAGTATCCGTAGGCAAAGGAGTACACCTATGACGGGTGCTGTGGGGTCAGATTGTGTGTAGTCGAATTCTTTTATAGAAGAAATGAAACAATTGTTTTGGATTACAAAAAGAAAGACTATGCTTTAATTAGATTTCTTTTTGATTACTATTTCCTTTTTCAATATGTCTTAAAATCTTAGCCTCCTTATAAAAAATGACTTCTTCAGCGATATTGGTAATATGATCACCCACACGTTCCAACTTTCGAATGATTGAAACAATTAGTAAAGCCTGCTGAATCCTGTCCAAATTGTTTTTAATATATTCTTCCGCTATGTCGGAGGCATTCCTGTTTATCTCATTTAATTCCAGGTCCCTGGCAAAAATTGAACGGGCTATTTTGGTGTTATCTTCGCAATAGGCTTTTGTAACATCTCCCATCATCAATAAGGAAGTATCTGACATCTCCTTAAGTTTTATTTTTTCGATAAGGCTCTTATCGAAGGTTTTTTTTCCCAGCAGAACAAGCTTGGCGATCCCTTCGGCATAATCGCCAATCCGTTCCATATCAGAATTGATTTTTAAATTAGAGAAAACAAATCTCATATCGTGAGCCACCGGATTCAATAGAGTGAAAATATATTCGCAATCACGGTCAATTTTTAATTCGAGCGCGTTGACCCTTTTTTCATTGGCTATGACCTCATTTGCCATGTCTTCATCTTCATCTAAAAGAGAGCAAACGCTTTTTTTTAACTGGTTTTTAACCAGCGTTGCCATATCAGAAACGCTTTCTCTAAGCTGTTTTAATTCTTCTTGTAAACGTGTCATAAAAATAGTTTAACCAAAACGGCCTGTTACATAATTTTGAGTTCGCTCATTTTGCGGATTCGTAAACATCTTATCGGTATTATCAAATTCAATCAATTCCCCAAGATAAAAAAATGCGGTTTTATTACTAATCCGTGCAGCCTGCTGCATATTATGCGTTACAATTACGATAGTAAATTTTTGTTTCAGCTCATAAATCAAATCTTCAATTTTTGAAGTTGAAATAGGATCAAGAGCTGATGCCGGCTCGTCCATTAGTACTACGGTGGGCTCTATAGCTAATGTTCTGGCAATACAAAGCCGCTGTTGCTGTCCTCCCGAAAGGGATAAAGCAGGTTTATTTAAAATTCCGTTAACCTCATCCCATAAGGCGGCATTTTTAAGAGAAAGCTCCACCTTATCCTTGATTTCATTCCTGTCTTTTCCCCCAACAATTCTTAACCCGTAAGCCACATTTTCGAAAATTGATTTGGGAAAGGGGTTTGGTTTTTGAAATACCATGCCCACTTTTTTCCTTAATTCATAAACGTCCATATCATAGATATCTGTATTATCCAGCAAAAACTCACCTTTAATCTTTGTGTTTTCAATAAGGTCATTCATACGATTAAAACACCGGAGTAAAGTGGATTTGCCGCAACCGGAAGGTCCAATAAATGAGGTTACCGAATTGGGTTCAATGCCTATTGAAATATTTTTTAAGGCCTGCTTTTCCCCATACCAAAGATTCGCATTTCTTGTTTCCAATTTGAACATACTCAATACCTGATTTTTTTATACCACTTATTCCGGATATATATAGCTATGCCATTTAACAAAAAGGTAATAAGTAAAAGAACAATTATCCCTGCAGCTGCATTTACAATGAAAGCAGCCTGCGGACGTGTTGTCCAGTTAAAAATCTGTATGGGCAGCGTCGTAAACTGGTCTCTTGGACCTTCAGGAATGAACGGAACATAAACTAATGCTCCTATCACAAGCAGCGGGGCCGTTTCCCCAATAGCTCTTGAAACGGCCAGTATAATGCCTGTTAATATGCCCCCTAACGCGAAAGGGAATACCACTTTACTTGTAGTTTGCCACTTTGTGGCACCCATACCATAGGAAGCTTCACGCAGTGAATCAGGTACGGCCCGGATCGCTTCCCTTGTAGTAACAATAATGATTGGCAGGATTAAGAGACCCAGCGTCAATGCCCCTGCAATAAGACTGTTTCCCAATTTTAATATTCGCACGAATAATGTCAATCCCAATATTCCATAAATCACTGAAGGTACTCCGGCAAGGTTAGAAATATTGATTTCGATCAATTTAGCCAGCCGGTTTTTCTTTCCGTATTCCTGTAAATAAATACCTGCTAAAATTCCGATTGGTAAAGCAATAATTATAGTAAAAAACAATAAAGACAACATACCGGCAAGAGCTGTCATGATCCCCGACTTTTCAGCGTGCCGGGAGGGGAGATTTCGAAAGAAGTCCCAGTTGATCCTTGCAATTCCTTTGGAGAAAATATCAATCAATAAAACAACAAGAACCCCTAACGCAAATGCCGTAAAAGATAAAGCGACATACTTAAATGCCCTGTCGGTTAATTTAGCTCTTGTATAAGAATATCTCCTCATTCATACTTATTTTGAAATCTGCTACGGGTCCAATAACTGAGACTATTAAGAATAAATGTAAATACAAATAATGTGAGACCCGCGGCAAATATGGTTTTGAATTCCAATGAATCCTGCGGAACATCCCCCATGCTCACCTGTACAATATAAGTAGTGATCGTTTCAACCGATTCCTTGGGATTAAAAGTAAGTTTCGGCTGCTGGCCTGCTGCGATGGCAACTATCATAGTTTCGCCTAATGCCCTGGAAACCGCCAGTATAACCGAAACTATGATGCCTGAAGACGCGGCCGGAACCATTACTCTGAAAGCCGTCTGAAATCTGGTTGCGCCCATTCCGTAAGAGGCCTCCCTTAATGAGCGCGGGACCGCGCGTAACGAGTCTTCACTTAAAGACGTGATATATGGGATAATCATTACCCCCATAACCAAACCAGGTGAGAGGGCATTAAATCCATTAAGATCAGGAATAATTTTTTGTAATGAAGGAGTAACAAATTGCAATGCAAAAAAGCCATAAACAACAGTTGGTATAGCGGCTAATACCTCCAATATCGGCTTCACAAAAGCAGTAAACCGGGGCGATGCATATTCATTTAAATAGACAGCAATTATTAAACCCAGCGGAACGGCAAACAGTATAGCAATAGTGGTGGTAAGCAGGGTTCCTGAAAGCAGGGGCAGTATGCCGTAGTGTTTCTCAGTAAAAAGAGGCGTCCACTGCGTATCCGTAACAAAATGAATAATAGAAACTTCAGAAAAGAATTTTACAGTTTCCACAGTCAGAATCAGTATGATTCCTGCAGTTGTAAGAATAGTTACAAAGCTGCAACAGATCATTAGCACTTCGATCAACTTTTCTTTTCTGCGCATACCTTAAAAGTCATTGATTTTCCTTCATCAATTTTATCAAATCAGCTCCCACGGTTGATTTGTTAACGAACATTGAGCCTAGCTTCTTTTTCAGGAAACGTTCATAACTAAGCTTATAGACTTCATCGGGCAAGGGAACATAGCCAATTTCTTTAACCAGTGTTGCTGCATTTTCCAGATAAAAGCTTATGAATTCCCGGACCACCGGTGAGTTTGCAGATTGGGCCTTGATATAAATAAATTCAGGTCTCGAGAGAGGGGCATAGGTTCCGGTTCTGACTGTTGAATCGGTAGGGTATATTGGGCCCTTGCCCTTTCCCGCATCAATTCCCACAAGTTTCAATTTGGTTTTATTCTCCTTGAAATAAGCGAGACCAAAAAAGCCTAAGCCTCCCTTATCTGTTGAAACACCCTGTACTAAAACATTATCATCTTCACTGGCAGTGTAATCTCCTCTGGATGATCTTGCTTTGCCAACAATAGCCTCGGTAAAATAATCATATGTGCCGGAGGATGTGCCAGCACCGTATAAACTCAGCGGTACATCAGGAAAGGTTGCTCTTACCTGTTTCCAGGATGTTATTTTGTTCTGAGCCGCCGGCTCCCACATTTTTTTTAGTTCTTCAACTGTCAGGTAATCTATAAATTCATTTGCCGGATTAATAACAACGGCCAGGCCATCATAAGCAACAGGAATTTCAATAAATCCAATATTATTTTCAGTACAAGCCTTGATTTCAGATTCTGTAATGGGACGGGAAGCATTACTAATATCAGTTTCGCCACGGGCAAATTTTTTAAATCCGCCACCCGTACCGGATACACCTACGGTCACGCGAATATCGTCATGTTTATTTCTGAATTCCTCAGCAACAGCTTCTGTAATAGGATAGACGGAACTAGATCCATCAATAGATATGCGACCTTTGTATTGCTTAAAGCATGAAACAAGAGAGACTATGCAAATTATTAGTATTATCTGCACCCTTTTTGATCGTAGTTCCATAAATTACAATTATGTTAGTAACCATAATTTCATTCAGTGCTTAAATAATTTTTAGCTAATTATTAATAACACATAAGTTTAACCCAAAGGGTTGGACTGTAATCAGGATGCCGATAAATGCTTGCTACCGCCGGGCGCTGTAGTGTAGTCCCGCCCAGAATCGAACTGGGATGTCAAGTTCCGGAGACTTGCGTACTATCCATTGTACTACGGGACCAGTGAACACTGCTACTCATCACTTAAACAAAACTGTCACATTACTCGTGAATATCTTTACGGCAATGGCCAGCAAAACTACGCCAAAAAATTTACGTATTGCAATGAGGCCATTGGGGCCTATGATTCTTTCTATATGATCCAATGATCGCAACACTGCAAAAACAATCACCAGATTGATCAGTATCGCGATCAGCATCGCTATTTCATCGTAGTTGGCACGCAATGAAATAATGGTGGTGAGAGTTCCCGATCCCGCAATCAACGGAAAAGCGATCGGAACCACGGATCCGGATTTCGCATTGTCATCACTCTTAAAAAATTCCACGCCCAAAACCATTTCCAGGCCCAGGATAAAGATTACGATGGATCCTCCTACCGCAAATGAATGCACATCAATACCCAGAAGATCCAGGAATTTTTCACCCACAAACAGGAAAAATATCATCAGTGCCCCCGAAATAAGTGTGGCAGGCCATACCCGGATACCGCCCATTTTTCCCTTCAGCGTAATCAGCAGCGGAATGGAACCCACTATATCAATAACAGCAAATAAGGTGAAAGTAAGTGTTATGATCTGGCTGGCAGACATGGGAGATATTTCAGCAAATGTATAATTCTACAGGCAAGTCCATGGGCATAAGGAAATAAAATGCCTTTTAAATATCAGGCCGAAAATGAACCTGGCTTATGCATCTCCTTTTCATCCGGCGGATTATTGAAAATCAATTCAGGAATTAATCTGTCTTTTTCCGCAGAGAGTTTCACCACACATCCATAATGAAGACTGAATTTTTGAAATGATTGTTCAAGTGGAGTTTCCGTTATATGCGAGAGGATGCTCCTGATCACGCCCCCATGCGTTATGATGGCGCTGCTTTCGCTATGCCTGAGGATCTCCTCAAAGCAGGAAAGAACGCGGGAATACAACTGCTGGTAGCTCTCGCCGCCAGGCATGCTGAATTCTACAAAATTATTCATCCAGGGATCCAATTCGGTCCGAGGTATTTCATCCCATAGGCGCATCTCCCAATCCCCGCAATGGATTTCCATCAGGTTGGAATCCAAATGAATTGCATGGGATGGAAAAAGATATTCGGCCAACTGAGAACATCTGCGGAGGGGACTGGAATAGACCTTTCCGATTTTCGAAGGCAAATGAGACCTTATGATGCCTGCTTCCTTCAGGAATCCTGAGCTGGCAGGAATATCGGACTGGCCATAACAGGTTCCTCTCACCACGTCGGGGGTCGTATGCCGGATCAGGTACAATTCCATCTATGAATTGATCTTGATTTGAGTATTACAGAATGTATTGCCATATAATTACCGCCGCCAAATAAAATGCGATCTCTGTTACTTGCTGCACTGCTCCCAGGCAATCGCCCGTATAGCCTCCGATCCAACGCCTGAAATATTTCGTTAAGCTATATGTTAAGTATAATTGCAAAATTACAGCCATGCTGAAAACCCATGGAAGCAATAAGAGTGGCGCCAGGCCTGAGATGCACGCAACAGTCAAGTAAACCCAACTCAATTTCCTTGAGGCAAGAAGTCTTGACTTGGCCGAATCCGGATCAGTTACATATTCTGAAAACTGAATGATAAAGACAGGCATGAGCCGGCTACTGCTATGAGCCGCGATCAGCAGGACAATAAAATAGCGGTAGTTATAAAAAATATTGACACTGGGAGATTCAAGGCTGGGCGTGAATCTGGGAAGGTCCTGGATCAATATGAATTTGGCAGACAGGATCGCGATCAGGCCTATGACTCCATAAGTGCCGAGCCTGCTGTCTTTCATGATAGCCAGTATTTTCTCTTTGGTCCATCCTCCTCCAAATGCATCGCATGAATCTGCGAACCCATCCTCGTGAAAGGCGCCCGTAATTAAAATGCCCGCTACCATTGAAGAAAGAATGGCCAGGTTGGCGGAAAGATAACGGTTGAATACTAAAAAGACCAGGGCGCTGATTCCTCCTACGATCCAGCCAATGAGCGGAAAATACTTAGCCGATTTTTGAAGATGCGCCGGATCATGGTCCACCTGTTTGGGAACCCTGATCCTGGTGAGAAACATCACAGCCGTAAAAAATATGCGCAATTCTTTTTTCATCTCGTGCTTAACCCGGCAGCTTTTTCTTTTTCACTAACGCCGGCAGATTCAAAACTGGCCATCTCGTTCAGAAAATTTACGGCGGATTGAACTAATGGAATAGCCAGGGCCGCTCCCGTTCCTTCGCCCAGGCGCATGCCCAAATTTAAAACAGGTTCTGCCTTCAGGTATTCCAACATCCGTTTGTGGCCCTGCTCCCCGCTTGCATGAGCATAGATGCAATAGTCGGTAATATCTTCCCTCATGAGTCTTGCACAAAGCAATGCCGCCGTGGCAATGAATCCGTCCACAATGATCAGCATTCTTCGCTCCGCGGCCTTGCCATAAGCTCCTGTCATCATCGCAATTTCAAATCCACCCATCGTATTCAAAATCGCGTGGGCCAATTGCGGGCCCTTTTTATTTTGTAAAACATGCCTGTATAGATCAAATACAGATTTTAATGTGGTGGTCTTGATACCCAACTGACCTGCATCGGCTCCGGTACCTCTTCCCACACAAGCCTCTATCGAAATGCCGGTTATCGCGCTCATGATCAGCGAAGCCGAAGATGTATTTCCAATTCCCATTTCACCAAAGCCAATCGTATTGCATCCCGACAAAAAGATCTCATCCACAATGCGCTCCCCTTCGGCCATTGCCTGCAAGAGTTCCTCCGTAGTCATGGCAGGAGCTTCCATATAATTTCTGGTACCATGGCCTATCTTGGCACTGATGAATTGACCTTTCGGTTGTCTTCCGTGGCCGAAGGCTGCATGTGAAGAATCGGGATTGAAATCGTAATTCACACCCGCATCCACGATGCTGAGCTCAATTCCATGCTGCCTGCAGAATACATTGATCGCGGCGCCGCCATTCATAAAATTCAGCACCATTTGAGCCGTCACCTCCTGCGGATAGGGATTCACCAATCCAGTGGCTGCAATCCCGTGATCGCCGGCAAATACCACGATATGCGGATTCCGGATGACCGGCTGCATGCTCTGCTGCACCTGCCCTGCCTGCAATGCGATGGCTTCCAATTGACCCAGCGCTCCCAGAGGTTTGGTCTTGTTGTCAATTACAAATTGCAATTGCTCCCTAAGGGTCTTATCCATTTCAATTCTGTTTTCCTTTTATCAAAATGTTTTTCAATATGATTCTTTTTGCTCAATTCATTTCTTCCAGGTCACAAAACCAAAATCCCATGCTGTCGAACTCACTCACAGTGCTGTCCTTATCATCACCGGTTTTATTTGGAGCCTTATATTCCTGATATACTACTTCGCCTATCCTATAGGGTATGGGAGACCTGAATATGGGCCCCTCAAATACAAAGCTGTGAAATTCTCCATTTTCACCACAGGGGTCCACTTGAGGCGGAAGATCATTCAGGAATTCTTCATCAATGATGCGGCCGGCAAAACTCTTGTTCAGGCAGTCTGCATTCACGCATACCACGATGGCCCTGAATCCCAGGTCAATGAATTCCCTTACAAGCGCCCGGGTATCCCTGTTCCAGATGGGAAAAACGGCTTCCAATCCTTCTTTGGCCAATTGCTCTTCCCGGTATTTTCTAAGATCTTCCAGAAAAATATCGCCGAATATGGCATGAGTATAGCCTTCTTCTATGAGTGGATGGATGGCATCTCTCATCGTCTGTTCATATATTGCCATGGAAGCCTGCTCGGGTAATAACAATTTTTGTATTGGAATTTCCAGGGAAGATGCCTGCCTGACTACCAGATTTTCTCTTACTCCGTGCATGGAGACCCTTTTATGATCATTGTTGATGCTGGTAAGCAATTTTTCTATGGTATAGCCATCATCCTGCATGGCATGATAGAGAGCCAGGGCGCTGTCTTTACCTCCACTCCAGTTGAAATAGGATTTATGACTCATGGTTAACGGCGTTGACGGTTTGTTTGATGGTTACCGGAATACCAGCCACCATTAATATCACTTTTTCTGATTTGGCCGCGATATACTGGTTGGCCCAACCCTGCAAATCCGTGAATTTCCTGCCTATTGCCGTGTCCGCATGCATACCCATGCCAAGCTCATTGCTTATAATGATGAAATTTCCATTTTTAGATTCCAAAGCATCGATCTCTTTACGAATGCTCTCAAGGCAGGTCTCCACTTCGGAATGATATTCTGAAAAAAAATTGGTGAGCCACAGGGTCACGCAATCAATCACAACTGTGCGATTTTCGAGAGGCAAAGCGCTGACCCAGCGTTCTTCTTCCATATTGGTCCATCGCTCATCGCGACCAGATTTATGCCTTTCAATTCTTTCTTTGAAATCTTCGTCCCAAATATGTGCCGTGGCCACATACACAGGGTGATCACTTAATTCCAGCGCCAGTCTTTGTGCATAAGTGCTTTTTCCACTCCTGGTTCCTCCCGTTATAAGGATGATCATAAACTGTTTTTTTGATTCATGGTGCCTGGCTCTGGCTTGCTTCCCTGGGTAAGCGTTATCATG
>CALFNL010000044.1 GCA_937902875.1 uncultured Bacteroidota bacterium
AACCATTTTACGATGCTACCAAAGGAAGTAGAATGGTCTTGAAATTGAATAGGCTGCGGGAAGCAGGTCATTTGCCCGGATGCCAGAGCAAATTCGGGGTTCAGAGAAGTACAGAATCGCTGGTTATTCTTCGCACCTCCTGTAGATCCGGTAAATCCCCAAAATACTTTCGGGTCTCCGTTGAAAACTTTATTTACGAGGTCAATGGTAGCAGACACTCTGTCTACGCCGTCAATCTGTGCCAGGAGGTATTGAGTAACGGGGTCCCATGCAATTCTGAACACATGCCATTGGCAATCTTCAATATTATCGCTGTTGGCCAGTGCAGTAACAGGGCCTGCTATATTATTCGGGCTATTATGATTCAAATCGCCATTGAGTTGGATGGCAATATGGTCAAATGCCGGATCGCCATAAAGTTCCGTGCCGGTATTGTTTTGCCAGGTATCAATGGTTACACCTACTGAAGGACTTATTCCCACCAGCCCCAGTCCGCCCCCGCTGCTTCCAATGCTGGTGCTGATAGGTTGTAAAACAAAAGCGATACCATCCGCGCCATCTGCATCATTACATCCCAGGAATACATTGAAGTGAAAGTCAAAAGGCTGGGTGAGATCGATCTTATAAATATTCCATACGGATCCTGATTGCGTAAATGCATCTTTAGTGAGGGTATAACAATTGCAATTGTCTTGAGATGCATTTCCATTGATATGGTATGGGTTATTGGTTTGGGCGAATGTAAAGCTAACACAGAAGCTCAGGACCAGGCAATATGGTACGGTTGAAATAATTCGTCTTAAATATGGATGCAGCACGGCTTTGAAAATTTCGGAAAACAGTAATTGTGGTTCCTGGTACAGGATGATTGGCTATGGGAAAGAAAAGGAAAATTACCATCAAAAAATGAAATAACCATAGCAAAGTTCATGGGTCTTCGCTCCCTGAGTCAGGATGGTTTGGGGTAGATGAATTGCCCTTCTCCATCTGGCTTTTCGCATTTGAGTCAGCAAGTTGGAACTTTGAATTGAAAAAAAATCGTTTCACCTTCTGACCGCTGACAGGGTTCCTGCAAAAAAAAGACTCCCTTCAAAAAAGGAGTCTCCAATATTTTTCTTAGAGATTTCGAATTACCAACCTTGTTTTGCCGTTCCCGCTTTGATGGCGGCCAGTGCCTTGGCTTCACCCAGCAGGGTAGTGAGTTTGTTGCCTTTTCCATCATGGCCCTGTGCCATATAGGCTCCTTTGGCTGTTTTGGTGACCACTGCGTCCAAAATCGGCACATTCTTTTCTTTCGTTTTCACATTGTAAGCAGTGAGCATTGCACTGTCAGTCATAGATGTATTTTTTTGGTTAGTTAAATATTCAATTCAGATTGCAATTAGAAGTTAAGGTAACAAATAATATTAATAGCGGTTCCGTTTTTTTGCCGGTCAATTTCCGGCAGTTTCTTCGTGAAATAGGTGGGAATTACACGTCGAGATTGGCATATTTGGCATGGCTTTCTATGAATTCTCTTCGCGGAGCCACCTCATCACCCATGAGCATACTGAAGATGCGGTCTGCTTCGGCCGCACTTTCAATAGTAACTTGTTTCAGTGTTCTGCTTGCAGGATTCATGGTAGTCATCCACAATTGTTCGGCATTCATTTCACCCAGACCTTTATATCGTTGAACGGTGACACTGTCATCTTTTCCGCCGCCGATTTTTTCAACCAGCAATTTCCGGAGTTCTTCATTCCATGCATAAGCCTGTTCTTTTCCTTTTTTCACGAGGTAAAGTGGGGGCTGGGCGATATAAACATAGCCCTGTTCCACCAATTCTTTCATATAGCGGAATATGAAAGTGAGTATAAGCGTGGCAATATGACTTCCATCCACATCGGCATCGGTCATGATGATCAGTTTATGATAGCGCAGCTTGGAAGTATTGAGTGCTTTAGGATCTTCGGGCGTTCCAATTTTCACGCCCAGTGCGGTGAACATATTGCGGATTTCTTCATTGTCGTAGATTTTATGCTCCATGGCTTTTTCAACGTTCAGGATTTTTCCGCGAAGCGGGAGAATGGCCTGGAATGATCTGTCGCGGCCCTGTTTGGCAGTACCGCCTGCTGAGTCTCCCTCTACCAGGTAGAGCTCACATTTTTCAGGATCTCTCTCTGAGCAGTCGGCCAATTTCCCGGGCAGGCCTCCTCCGGTTAAAACGGTCTTGCGCTGCACCAGCTCCCTCGCCTTGCGGGCTGCGGCTCTTGCCTGGGCGGCAAGGATCACTTTATTGATTATATTCCTGGCATCTCTGGGATTTTCTTCAAGGTAGGCTTCCAGCATCCTGGACACGGTGGTATCCACAATGCCCATCACTTCACTATTTCCCAGTTTTGTTTTTGTCTGGCCTTCAAATTGTGGTTCGGGAACTTTTACCGAAATGATGGCACTCAGGCCTTCACGGAAATCATCACCTTCTATTTCCACCTTTGCTTTTTCGAAGAATCCCTGTTTATCGCCATAGGATTTGAAGACCCTCGTGATGGCCCGCCTGAATCCGGCTACATGTGTGCCACCTTCAATGGTATTGATATTATTTACGTAAGAAAAAATATGTTCACTATAAGAATCATTATAAGTCATGGCAACGTCAACGGCTACATTACTGGCAGCATCGTGGCCATCCACATGAATCACATTTGGAATCAGGGGGTTGCGTTTTCCATTCTTATCCAGCATTTCCACGAATTCAACAATGCCACCTTCGCTGAAAAAAATCTTGATATAAGTATTGCCTTCATCGTCTTTTTCCCGAAGGTCATTCAATACTATTTTAATGCCCTTATTCAGGAATGACAGTTCTCTTAGCCGGCCTTCCAGGATGTCTTTATTGTAAACTGTTGTGGAAAAAATACTTTCGTCGGCCCAGAACCTGATATAGGTTCCCGTTTTGTCGGTGATGGCGATTTCGCGCACGGGGTATTGAGGTACGCCCAGCCGGTATTCCTGTTCAAATGATTTTCCATCCCTGTTAACCCTCACCAGCAGTTTCGAGCTCAAAGCATTCACCACGCTTACGCCCACACCGTGCAATCCACCTGATACCTTGTAGGTATTCTTATCGAATTTTCCTCCCGCATGAAGCACCGTCATCACCACTTCCAGTGCACTTCTTTTTTCCTTGGTATGCAGGCCGGTTGGAATTCCCCGCCCGTCATCATCCACACTTACGGAATTGTCATCATGAATGGTTACCGTAATATTCTTGCAATATCCTGCAAGTGCTTCATCAATGGAATTGTCAACTACCTCATAAACCAGGTGGTGCATGCCTTTCACTCCAATGTCGCCAATATACATCGCCGGACGCTTCCTGACCGCTTCCAGCCCTTCCAAAATCTGAATACTGTCGGCACCATAGCCATTGGTTGGAGAGGTCATGGGTTCTTGCGTTTCTGTGCTCATACAATCGTTCTAATCCGCTTTTTTTTGATCAAAAAATATATTATGCAAATGTACTGAAATTAAGGCTTCCGGGCAATTTAAACAGCGGTTTTTTAGGGCTGTTTTTGAGGAAAAAAGGATGTTGAAATATGACTGGAATATGACTGTATTTCTGAATATATTACTGCAGTTTTGCAGCTCCCTTAAAGGGACATCTATTTGTTAAAACATTGCTTCGATTTGAAGATTTGACCCTTCAGGAAATGCTCAAGGTTCAAACATCGTATATTTGTAGCTTAAATGTTGCAACCCCCAGACATATTATCCCTGGCTCAAAAGCATCCCATGATGCAGGAGGAATTGCAGTTATTGCATGAAAAAGAGCGCCAGATTCCGGGTTCTATCCAATACTCCATTCGTCGGTATCAGCGGCTTCCTCAATGGACAATCGAAGACGTGGGAATGATGGTGTATCATTACAGGAAAAATGAACCCGCTTCCAATTATATTGAGGTTAGATTTTGCCTGTCGGGGAATATATACTGCCGTGAAAAGGAAACCGAATGTAATTATTGCAGGCTGGGACTCTCAAGGAATTGCCCCGAAAAGACCGATAGCATCGACGTGCTGAGTTTCAGGTTTTCTGCAACCCATCTCGCCCAGTATGTGAAGGGTAAGAAGCAGGATAATTTCACCGATGAGATCCTCCATTTCAAGCACCCTTCTTCATTTTGCAAGATGCTGCCTCTTTGTAGCCGCACACGCATGGTGCTGGAGAGCCTCCTCAACAACAATTATACAGATAGCTTCGAAAATATTTATATCAACGCCCAAACCCAGATGCTCCTCTTATATTCACTGGAATGTATGCTGGGCGACCGGGAAGAAGGATTTAGCTGTAAATTCCTGGCCAATGATGCAGACCGCGAAAAAATTCTTAAAGCCAGAGAAATACTATTGGAACATATAGGCGAACCGGTTACCATCAAGGAACTGAGCCGCAAAGTGGCCATCAATGAATGTTACCTGAAAAAAGGTTTTAAAGAAATGTTCGGCGCCACCATCTTCGATTTTTACCAGAGCCAACGCATGGAACATGCCCGCTACCTGCTGTATGAAAAAGGCATGAGTGTAACAGAAGTGTCCATGATGCTGGGTTATTCCTCCATTTCACATTTTTCCACCGCTTTCAAGAAACACACGGGTCTCAAACCCTGTGAATTATTGTTCCGCCCCTGATTTTTCATGACCTGGGTTTTTTGGCCGTCTGATCCCAATCACATATTTGTGTGATTTTGCGTTGAATTGCCGCAAATGAACAGTTTATGACAAAGTTCTGACGGAGGCATCCCTTACACCTATTACTTTCGTACTATGTAATTATGGATACGCAAAGCTCATACGATATTTGCAGCGGACTGGACCAGTTTAGCATCATCGGAGTGAATTATCAAAAAGCCGATACAGCTACCAGAGGCGCATTTGCCATTACGGAGGAATCATACCAACAAGTGGTGGATCTGGCCAGGCAAAAAGGGTTGAAAGACCTGATAGTGCTCTCAACCTGTAATCGCACGGAACTCTACGGCATTACTTCACCAAACAGCCTGATGGAGATTTTATGCGAAGTCACGCAGAATCCGGTTTCATATTTTAAAAAGCACGGATATGTGTTGAGTGGAATGGAAGCGGTTCAGCATCTTTTTAAAGTGGCCGCAGGCCTGGATTCACAAATCATCGGCGATTATGAAATATTAATGCAGTTGAAACTGGCCGCAAGAGCTGCGAGGGAAAATAAGCTCCTGGGATCCTTGCTGGACAGGCTCGTGAATTTTGCTCTTCAGTCTTCCAAAAGAATTAAGACCGAAACCAAATTGAGCAGCGGCACTGTTTCAGTTGCCTTTGCCGCAATCGAAGTGATCAGGGAAAAGATGCCGGATGCCCATGACAGGAACATCCTGCTGGTTGGGGCCGGCAAATTCGGGCAGAATGTGGCAAGGAACATAAATGAATATTTTCCCGGGGCCAATATCTGTATTACAAATCGCACTTTTGAAATAGCAGAATCATTTGCGGCTACACATAATATGCAGTGCGCCCCATATGAATCATTGCCAACCCTCGTTAATGAAGCCGACGTGCTGATAGTGAGTACCGCTTCGGAAGAATATACCGTAGTTCCTCAATTTTTTTCAACTGGCAAACAGCGTTTGGTACTGGACCTTTCGGTTCCGGGGAATGTAGATCCGGCGGTTGAGAAAATTGAAGGCCTTAACCTAATGGACGTAGATGAGATTTCCGCCATCCTGGATACAACACTTGCCATGAGGCAGGGAGAAATACCCAAAGCAACTGCCATCCTGAATGAAACGATAGGCGAATTTGTTGAATGGCATAAAATGTTTCTGCACCGTCATTTCCTGCTGGCCGTAAAATCAAAATTGTATGAACTCAGCCAGGAACAACAGCCAGTTCTTTCGCAAGCCCCATCTGCTGCCAACGAAATAACGGAAGCCCGCATACAGAAAGCGGTTAATTTTTTGGCCCTGGACCTTCGTTCCAGAACTGCCAAGGGTTGCCAGTACATAAATACACTCAGTCATTACCTGCAAACCAATTAACGCCATGAGCAGGATCGTGAAAATCGGTACCAGGGAAAGCGAATTGGCGGTCTGGCAGGCTACTTCAGTTCAAACACTACTCCGGCATAAAAATATAATCGCTGATTTGGTGCCGATCAGGAGCGAAGGCGATATCGACCTCGCTACGCCACTCTATGAAATGGGTGTTCAGGGAATTTTTACCCGTGCTTTGGATATTGCTCTTTTGAATTATAACATCGACCTTGCCGTGCATTCCTATAAGGATGTTCCCACTCAGTTTCCCAAGGGAATCGCAAAGGCGGCAGTGCTGAAAAGAGCTTCCCACAAAGACATACTGGTTCATAAAGGGGATATGGGATTCCTGCAAGATCACCATTCAATGGCAACGATTGCTACTAGCAGCATCAGGCGAAAAGCGCAGTGGCTGCACCGTTATCCCAATCATATTATTGAAAATCTCAGGGGAAATGTGAATACCCGGCTCAGAAAACTGGCGGAGAATGATTGGCAGGGAGCCATTTTTGCAGCGGCGGGACTGGAACGCATCGGTCTGAGGCCGGCCCAAAGTATCGACCTGGACTGGATGTTGCCGGCGCCCGCGCAGGGTGCCATCATTGTTCTTTGCCGTGAAGAAGACAGGGAATTGCAGGAAAACTGCCAATCGATCAATGACCCGGATACTGAAATTTGTACACGCATCGAAAGGGATTTCCTAAGAACTCTTATGGGCGGATGTTCAACTCCCATTAGCGCAATGGCCCAAATCACAGGCCAGGAAATTGTTTTCAGGGCCAATATCGTATCACCAGACGGAAAAATGAAATTGGAGACGGAGAAAAAAATGCCTTACCGGGATGGCCTGGAATTGGGAAAGATTGCGGGAAGAGAGATTTTGGAGAAAGCGGGCGCCGGTATGCAGGAATGGTTCCGGATGCCGGCCAGTTAACTGCCAGCAATACTCAAAAATGTCGGATTTGTTTCACATACTCAGCACCAGGAAACTCAATTCTTCTGCCATTCGGCAGGCCAGGGATGAGGGATTCGAAATTTGTGAAAAGGAATTCATAAGGATTCAGCCCAAGCTTGACAAAAAGATTGTTGAGGGCTTTGAAAATTTGGGAGCAGCGGGGAAAAACGTGCTCATGATTTTTACCAGCGCAAATGCAGTTTATGCGCTGGCAGAGATTTTTGAATCCTGCGCCGGGGGCGGCAGGCAGAGGCTGGTTGATTTAACAGGCGAATGGAAGATTGCATGCCTGGCCGGAAGAACGGCGGCTGCGGTGAGAGAGCTCTTTCCCCGGATATCCATCCCTGCATTGGGGAATGATGCAACGGGCCTTGCACATGAAATTCTCAGGGTGTGCGAGCCTGGCACAGAATTAGTGTTTTGCTGCGGCAGCCAGCGCAGGTCTGAACTCCCCGAATTGATTGGCCACCGCGGATGGCATTTGCATGAAATGGTGCTATACGAAACGCATTCCGGTGCGGTGAAATTGGATGAGATATTTGATGGCATAATTTTTTTTAGTCCCAGCGCTGTTCACAGTTTTTTTTCCCTTAATGAACTCCCTGCGGGTACTGTTTGCTTTGCTATTGGGGATACCACAGCATCGGCTATACGCCGGCATACGGGGGCCCGGATTGTAGTGAGCAGGGAGGCTTCGCAGGAAAAGATACTGAAAGCGGTGAAATCCTTTTTTTTAAAAAATGATGAATTTAAGAAGGAGGACGGATGCTTTTATTGTTTAGGAGGCGATTCTGCCATTTTCTCTACTGTAGTTTTATTTTTTAATTTTTTGAAATGCTGAAGAACGATCTACTCTTGAGGGTATTGAATGGCCGGGAAACCGAAAGGCCACCGGTTTGGATGATGCGCCAGGCGGGGCGTTATTTGCCTGAGTATATGAAGCTCAGGGCCAAATATGATTTTTTTACCCGGGTGCAAACTCCGGAGCTGGCCTGCGAGATTACCATGCAGCCGGTTGACCAGATAGGTGTGGATGCCGCGATCATTTTTTCAGACATACTTGTTATTCCACAGGCCATGGGAATGGAGGTGTTGATGGAAGAGGGGAAGGGGCCGCTCCTGACTCATACCATTCATACCCTCAAAGATATTGATGCGCTGAATATAGAAGGAGTGGAAGACAGACTTTCTTATGTGATGAAGGCCATTGCACTCACTAAAAAAGAATTGAATGATAGCGTACCTCTGATTGGCTTTGCGGGCGCACCTTGGACTTTGCTGTGCTATATGGTGGAAGGAAAGGGCAGCAAGAGTTTCGATAAGGCAAGACAATTTTGTATAACCCAACCGGGTATGGCACACGCACTCCTTCAAAAGATCACCGATATAACTATTCCCTACCTGCGGGCTCAGATCCGGGCAGGAGCAGACCTGGTACAGGTATTTGATAGTTGGAGCGGGTTGCTGGCACCGGCTGATTTTGAAACCTTCGCGCAGCCCTACCTGTTACAAATACTCCGGGCATTGCAACAGTATGCCCCTGTAATCCTCTTCCCCAAAGGCAGCTGGTATGCCTTGCCGGAATTGAGCAGAAGCGGAGTTTCCGCAATTGGATTGGATTGGTGCATTGATCCGGGCACGGCACGGCAAATGACCGAAAACAGAGTGGTATTACAAGGTAATTTTGATCCGGTTAAATTATTGTTGCCCATTCCCCAAATCAAGACTGCCGTGAAGGAAATGATTGATGCATTCGGGCCTCATCAATATATTGCAAACCTGGGACACGGCATATTGCCAAATGTGCCGGTAGATCATGCCAGGGCATTTGTAGAATCAGTGAAAGAATATTCACTTGTAAAATCCTGATCGCCGGGGATTTTGCAGGCTTTGGGCCGGCGAAAAATTATTGTGAATTTGAATATGGCTATCAGGGAAGAATGGATAAACTACGTTCATGAGCTCCAGGACCGCATCTGTTCTTCTCTGGAAGAGATAGACGGCAAGGCCGGATTTTCGGAAGACATTTGGCAGCGGCCGGAAGGCGGCGGAGGCAGGAGCAGGGTGATTGCCGAGGGCGATGTTTTTGAAAAAGCCGGGGTGAACACATCCGTGGTATTTGGAGATGTAACAGCGGCCATGCGCGAGCAATTGAAAATGGACGGATCCCAATGGTTCGCTTGTGGCTTATCGTTAGTAATCCATCCCCGGAACCCCTTTGTGCCCACTGTGCATTGCAATTACCGCATGTTTGAATTATTCAACGCGGAGCAAAAGCTGCTGGACCGCTGGTTTGGCGGAGGCGCGGATCTCACGCCCTATTATCTGCGGGAAGAAGACGCCAGCCATTTTCACGGTGTTTACAAAAAGGCCTGCGACGAATTTGATCCTTCCTTCTATCAACGATTCAAAGTGGATTGTGACAATTATTTTGTGAACCGGCACCGGAACGGGGAGCGAAGGGGAATAGGTGGAATTTTTTATGACTACCAACGACCCTCGGAAGAACAGGATATTCGCTTTTGGATGGGGTTTTCGAAAAAATGCGGGAATGCATTCTTGCCTTCTTATATTCCTATAGTTAAAAAAAGGAAGGATGAGCAATACGGAGAAGACCAAAGAAGATGGCAGGAAATCCGTCGTGGGCGCTATGTGGAGTTCAACCTGGTGTATGACCGGGGAACAATTTTTGGATTAAAAACCAACGGAAGAACGGAAAGCATTCTCATGAGCCTTCCACCCACAGCGAGGTTTGAATATAATTATCAGCCTGCTGAAGGAAGTGCGGAAGATCAATTGCAGCATGTATGCCTGCATCCGAGGGAATGGGTTTGATCGATATTGGCCTGGCTGGTTGAAAGGAAATTGTTTGAGGGTTGCCAATAGGTTTTTCGGGCGGAGCAGGGCTGCAATATTAACTTTGTGGTTTTATATTAATAGTAGCCGGCCTGGGAATGAGGATGCGATGGGCGACTGATGCATTATAAAAATTGTGACCGGCCGGAAATATACAGAACCAGGAGTTGAGGCATAGAGAATAGGTACAAGATTCAGGATTCAATAATAAAAATACTATGTATATACTCAGGAGAAACCGGATCCTTCGCCGCAGCCCGGCAGTCCGGGCGATGGTGGCAGAGACGAATCTTACACCAAATGATTTCATAGCGCCTTTATTTATCACCGAGGGGAATCAGGTGCAGGAAGAAATTACTTCCATGCCAGGCTATTACCGCAGAAGCATTGATAATACGGTAAAAGAAGTGAAAGAATTGTGGGGCCTTGGATTGAAGTCGGTACTGCTCTTCGTGAAATGCGAAGATGCATTGAAAGATAATGCAGGTACCGAGGCGCTGAATAAAAACGGACTGATGCAAAGAAGCATTAAGGCAATCAAGGAAGCATTGCCCGAAATAGTTGTTATGACCGATGTGGCACTCGATCCTTATTCTTCTTTTGGGCACGACGGAATTGTTGAGGGACAGGAGATAGTGAATGATAAGACAGTGGAACTGCTGGCGAAAATGAGTCTGAGCCATGCCAGGGCCGGCGCCGATTTTGTTGCGCCAAGCGATATGATGGATGGTCGCATACTGGCAATAAGGGAAATACTGGAGCAGAATGGTTTCAGCCAGACAGGCATCATGAGTTATAGCGCAAAATATGCGTCCTGCTTTTACGGTCCGTTCCGAGATGCACTGGACAGCGCACCTGGATTTGGAGACAAGAAAACCTACCAGATGAATTATGCCAACAGGCTCGAAGCCATTAAAGAAACCCTGATGGATATTGAAGAAGGCGCCGACATCGTAATGGTGAAACCCGCCATGGCTTACCTGGATATCATTCGCGAAGTGAAGAATGCCGTGGAAGTACCCGTCAGTGCCTATCATGTGAGTGGTGAATATGCCATGATCAAGGCTGCCGCAAAAATGGGTTGGCTTGATGAAGGGAAGGCAATTTTGGAAAGTCTTACTTCAATAAAAAGAGCGGGCGCGGATTTGATAGCAACATATTTCGCGAAGGACGCGGTAAAATTATTATCCTGAAAAAATATCCAATTTCCTCCTGCAACGAACTATGAATTACAATTTACATAAAAGTGAAGCGCTGTTTTCGCGGGCACAGAAATCCATTCCGGGCGGAGTGAATTCACCCGTGAGGGCATTCAGAAGCGTGGGTGGAACGCCCGTGTTTATTGAAAGAGCCAAAGGAGCATATTTGTTTGATGCCGATGGAAACCAATATATTGATTTTGTCAATTCATGGGGTCCCATGATCCTGGGCCATGCCTATGAACCGGTAATAAAAGCCATTCAAAAAAAAGTGGAGGATTCAACCTCATTCGGGGCTCCCACTGAACTTGAAGTAGAAATGGCGGAACTGATCATTGGCATGGTGCCCAATGTGGAACAGATTAGAATGGTGAACAGTGGAACCGAGGCCTGCATGAGTGCCATAAGATTGGCTAGAGGATTTACGGGAAGAAATAAGATCATCAAATTCGAAGGCTGTTACCACGGACATGCGGATGCTTTTTTGGTAAAGGCAGGAAGCGGACTAGCCACATTCAATATTCAATCGGTGCCTGGTGTTACGGCCGCCGTGGCGAATGATACACTAACGGCCCC
>CALFNL010000045.1 GCA_937902875.1 uncultured Bacteroidota bacterium
GATTGTATCCCCAGCCCGTAATAAATATGGTGAGAGCCCTCACGGAACAATTGGTCATGAAATAGAATAAAAGGAATAGGAATCAGTGAAATCCGCGAAATCAGCGAAATCAGTGAAATCAGTGAAATCCGCGTTAAAAAAGGTATTTACATGAACGAACTTCAATTTAAAGCGCTCTTGCCCTACAGCCTGCTGGCAACTGCCTCGATAATTGTGATCCTGCTGATAGCATTCAGGCGGAACCACTTCATGATCCAGGTGGTGGGTTTCCTGTTGATGTGCGGCGTTATTTTCGCGCTCGTGCAGGTGAGGCCCTTGCTGCCTGTTGCAATTCCACCGCTATTCCAGATTGATGGTTTCGCACTACTCTTTACGGGTTTGATCATTGGATCCGTTGCCATAGTGGGGCTGTTTTCTTATATCTATTTCGAAGCGCGTGAAGAAAATCCTAAAGAATATTATATCCTGCTTTTTTTGAGTACACTGGGTTCCGCAATCCTGGCCATTAGCAACCATTTTGTGTCTTTCTTTTTGGGGTTGGAAATCCTCAGCGTGAGCCTGTACGGACTCATTGCTTATTTAAGGAATCGAAATCATGCCGTGGAAGCGGGAATGAAATACCTGGTATTGGCCGCACTCACCTCCGCATTCCTGTTGTTCGGGATGGCATTAGTCTATATGGATACCGGAACCATGTCATTCCCTGAAATTGCTCAAAAGCTGAGCGCGGGCGGCGGTAGTTCAGTTTTGTTTGTAATGGGCATGGGCTTTATTGTGGTAGCGGTTGGATTTAAACTCGCCCTGGTTCCATTTCATCTATGGGCAGCCGATGTGTACCAGGGAGCGCCGGTTCCCGTTACGGCCTTCATTGCAACTGTTTCCAAGATCGGTGTATTCGCAATACTGCTCCGATTCTCTTTGGATGTGAACCTGCAGAATTTTCCCCTTGCGATTGACATTTTTGCGATTATCGCGATAGCCTCCATGATCATCGGCAACCTCCTCGCCCTGCGGCAGGCAAATCTCAAGCGGCTATTGGCCTATTCATCCATTGCACATCTGGGTTATCTATTAGTGGCATTTCTTCCGGGAAATATGGCCGGCGTGGAAGCGGCGGTATTTTATCTGTTGGCATACAGCATTACCTTGCTCTCCGCATTTGGAATCATAACCATGCTCTCCACGAGAAAGAAGGATGCCGACGACGTAGAAATCTACAGGGGTCTTTTCTGGAAAAAACCTTTGATGGCCCTGGTACTGACCATTGCGCTGCTCTCACTCGCGGGCATACCCCTCACGGCTGGATTCATAGCCAAATTTTACGTGCTGGGAGCAGGCATACAAAGTCAATTAGTGCTACCCGTTATAGTCCTGGTGGTTACCAGTGTAATCGGTCTTTATTATTATCTGCGGGTAATAAGCGTGATGTTTGCCGCACCTGTACCGGCGGAGGCCTGGGAAAAAACAGTGAGTCCCCTCTTTTATAATTCTACCTATATTGCGCTGGTGATTCTGGCGCTGGCCCTGGTGGCATTGGGAGTCTTTCCCGGCCTGGTGGTGGAGGATATCAGAACATTGTTGACGGTGAGATGAATGAAAGGATTGAGTCACGAAATTGTCTCTATTGGATTCAGTGAACCTTGCAATTTCCGCATTCATATTCTCCCGGCATCTGTCCTTCAGCGGGTCTGTTTTTCATTCTAAATTGCCTTCAATTCAACTTAGATCAGTTTATGGCTTTGAATTATATCTGGATGGCTTTTTTCCTGGTCGGATTCCTGATTGCCTTTTTAAAATGGGCCTTTTTCGGTGACCAGGAAATATTCAAATTGATGGTGGATGGCATTTTCAATTCTGCCAATACCGGGTTTGATATCTCATTGAAACTGGTAGGAACCATGTCATTGTTCCTGGGTTTTATGAAGATAGGGGAGAAGGCGGGCGCCATTAATTTTCTGGCCAGGCTGGTGGCTCCTTTTTTTTCCAGGCTTTTTCCCGAAGTGCCAAAAAATCATCCCGCAATCGGACACATGATGATGAATTTTTCCGCCAATTTGCTGGGTTTGGATAATGCCGCCACGCCATTTGGAATTAAGTCTATGGAAAGCCTGCAGGAACTCAATCCGGATAAGGACAAAGCCAGCAATTCGCAATTGATGTTCCTGATATTGCATGCCAGCGGACTAACCCTGATCCCCGTGAGTACCATTGCCATCCGTGCATCTCTAAAAGTTCCTGCTGCCAACCCAACTGATATTTTCATTCCCTGTATGATTGTGACATTTGTGGCTACGCTTGCCGCTTTGATAGCGGTATCGGTGCGACAAAAAATCAATCTGGTTCAGCCGGTGCTGCTCTTATGGATAGGAGGAATTTCAATAGGCATTGGCGCGCTGGTCTGGTATCTCACAAGGCTCGAAAAGCCAGCTCTCGAATTATTTTCTTCTGGTATGAGCAGCGCCATCATTATTTTGATTTTCCTTGCTTTTTTATTGGGAGCGTGGCGGAAAAAAGTTAACATGTTTGAAGCATTTGTGGAAGGCGCCAAGGGAGGATTCGAAATCGCTGTGCGTATCATACCATATTTGATCGCTATGCTGGTAGCAATCAGCGTGCTTCGTAATTCGGGTGTTTTTGATTATCTGCTTGATGGAATCACGCGAATCTTCATGGCCATTGGCATTAATACCGACTTTGTTCCGTCCCTGCCAACCGCATTGATGAAACCCCTGAGTGGAAGCGGCGCAAGGGGAATGATGATTGATGCGATGAATACCTATGGAGCGGATTCATTCGTTGGAAGACTCTCCTCAATTTTCCAGGGAACGGTTGATACCACATTTTACGTGATCGCGGTATATTTCGGAGCGGTTTCAATCAAGAATACCAGGTACGCCATCCCTGTAATGCTCCTGGCAGATTTGGTTGGAATGATCACGGCGATAATTGTGGCCTACTTATTCTTTCACTAGGCTAAGCGTGGGTAAAAAAGTGGGCGCTCCCCACAAAAAGTGATTTCGGGATCAAAGGGGCCTTAGTAACAGCATAGGATACCCGTATTCAGTTGCCCGGATATTTCCCGCCAAAAGTGAATCTCACCGACAAACCAACCGCAGCGGCTTCAAAATTGATCCCGTTGATGAGATTCAATTCCGGCTTCCAGTCTGCAGAAAGATTCAAAGGCACATTTGCGAATTTGTAATCCAGTCCGAGTATTCCTGTAGCACCAGCATAAACGTTATTGTCATTGAAAGCAACATAAGCACCCGGGCCAAAAAACCATTTCAAACCCTGCACATTCATGGGCCTGTGAATTTCGTAAATACCCCCAATTGCTACCGGGTTACTGAAAGTGAAAAGTCCTTCGATGGCATGGCCTTCGTCTATAAAATATTTGAAGGTTACCGAATTATTCAACCTGGGCGTAGCATTGCTCAAACGTACACCCAAAGCCATTTTATAATCCTGCCCCCGGGAAGACAATGAAATCAGTGTGAACACACTAATTATGCCGGCCATTGAAAGGATCTTACTCATGTAGAAATGATTTTGACTTGGAACGAAAAAATGGTGCCGCGTTTCATTGAGACCGAGTTAATCTTTTACTAAAAAAGTAAAGGCATAAATAACCGGCCACCATGGAAATAGCGCTTCCCAACAATACGCCAATCCTGGCCACATCCTGAAACAAATTCTCTTGGAATGCGAGAAAGGCAATGAATATGGACATAGTGAAACCAATTCCGGCAAGCATCCCCACGCCCGTTATCTGGGCCCAACTGACCCCCTGGGGCAGATCGCCCCACTTTATTTTCACCAATAAATAAGTGGCCGCCACAATTCCCAGGGGTTTTCCAATAACCAGCCCCAGTATTATGCCCCAACTCAGGCCAGTATTGACGGCCCCCATTAAATCCGATGGAAGGAGAATGGCAGTATTGGCCAGGGCAAAAATGGGCAGAACCATGAAATTTACAGGCACATGCAGAAATCGTTCAATCTTTAGCAGGTTATTCCTTGGAATTGAAAATGCAAATATCACTCCCCCAATTGTAGCGTGAATACCCGAATTATGAATGGCATACCAAAGCGCCAGTCCCAATAAGAAATTCCACCAGCCGAATGGAACCTTTAAGTAGGGCAAAGCAAATAGAATGGCAGTAATGCACAGAGCCGCCAGCAGAAAATAGACATGGATTGATCCTCCGTAAAATACAGCAATAACCAATATGGCACCCAGATCATCTATGATGGCAAGCGCCGTCAAGAATATCTTCAGGCTCGCCGGCACTCTCTTGCCTAACAAAGAAGTGATACCCAGGGAGAAGGCAATGTCGGTGGCCATGGGTATTCCCCAGCCATTCGAGAAAACAGTATGCCTATTGATGAGTGCAAAAATCAGAGCCGGCATCAGCATGCCTCCCATGGCAGCGGCAACGGGAAGAATGGCATTTCGGACAGATGAAAGTTCTCCGTGAATGATTTCCCGCTTGATTTCCATGGCTACCGTAAAGAAGAAGCAGGCCATCAATCCATCATTGATCCATCCCAATATTGAATGGGGCAGGTGGAGATATGCAGGATAATGAAACTCATGATTCCATATCCTGAGATAGCCCTCACCGTTAGCCATATTGCTCAGTGTAAGTGAAAATATGGTGCAGCAAAACAGAATGATGCCAACCGACCGGCTATCATTGATGATTTTCTGCAAAGGACTCAGAATTGTTTTTCGGAAAATCTCCATTACCATCTTATGAATCGTGCAATGTGGAAATGAGCCTGTTGCTACCAGCCTATTCGAAAAGTTCCAGTCGGGTCTTGGGCCTGCGCTCTTCCTGCCACTTAAAATTCCGGAATATCTTTCTTTCCTGTGGAACCATTCGCACGGGGTAGAATCCGCCTTCCACCTCATTTACCCAGGTGATCTTTTTCAATTCCCTTTTTTCGAGGTACATATTAATGAGGTCAGCCCTGGCATAATTTGCGCCCGTGTAGGCGCTGTCTTCATCCTGAAGATAGTACAAACTTTCCGCGCTGCCCCTGGCCCGGATATAATTGATTTCACCGTCCAGGAAATATCCAATGATCGAATTTCCCTTTACCTGGTTGAAAAATTCATTGTTGCTCCTGCTGATTGCAAAAGCATTCTCAAAAACTTCCACTCTGTCTGGTTTTTTATTTTTGGTAAAGAGATAGATCGTGTCGCCGGATAACTGACTGCCCCGGGCCCACATCACCGGATCTTTATAGAGCCGGAATACAGAATCCTTGAAAGAGTAAAACATGCTGTCTCCAACCGCCTGCATCGAATCCGAAAAAATTCTTACATGGTGAAATGCCTGGAAAAAACGAATGCTGTCGGCTGAATTTGCTTTCATCGAATCAATGCCTATTACCGTATCCCTCACCAATTCTTTATTTACCTTACTAAGTGAATCGCGGTAGATTCCGGAATACAACGTATCTCCCGTTACATACAATGAATCATTATCCTGCTTGATGATCATTACCGGTTTCACGGTGGCAAGAAATGTTTTTTCATTCCTGTTTATGTCCCCCACTTCTGAAAGTACGGTAACACCCTGCGCCGTGTCACGGTAAAAGAATTTGCCTTCCGCGTGGCCTTTGCCGCTAACCTTGTCAAAAACGATGTGGTCGGCGGTGATGTATTGAGTACTATCTTCGATTACCGGCCGGCTCCCGAAATCGGCCAGCCCCTTGGCCAGATCATAATAACCGCTTGAAGTATGGATGATCGATTTGCCGTCATTGATTGTGGTGGGAGCAACAAAAGTGGCTATCTGCGAGTTGGCATTATACAATAGAGTATCCGTGGCCATGGTATATTGAGGATCCACCAGCTTCACATTCTTCTTGAAATAGGCATCTCTGGTATCTGCATAATAATATCCCTCTTCGCTCGTAAGAGTGGATGTGGCATTAACCACCTTACCACCATTGTGGTAAGTTCCTATTTTGGAATTCAGATCGTAGTCAAGGGCTTCAGTGGTAAGGGTAGCTTTCCCGTCTGTGAGTCTCACTTTTTTCTTGACACTGGCGGTTTTGGTATTGCCATAATAAATCAGGTATTGACCGTATATATGGACGCTATCTCCATCATTGATATGTATGTTTCCGAATGCTTCAATGGTATTTAGTTTCTTGTTGAGTGAAACACTGTCGCCCTGGAAATAAGTCTTTCCCTGGAAAAGCATCACGTTCCCCACCAATATCTGGAGGTCATTGCTATCCTTTTTTTTGAAAAGCAATACATCGGAGCGGATCAGATGTATCTCCCTTGTGGAATCCTTAAGAGGGTTCACGGCAGTGCCAGGAGGCCCTTGCTGGGCCCTGCCAATATTCAATACTGCCATCGTAAATAAGGACAGAACCAGTCTAAGTAATTTACTCATTGCCTTTTGCTGTCTGTAGGATTGTTCACTGAATCCGGCAACGGGCTCATCAATGGGGGCGATTTGTCCTTCTTGCCAAATACTAACCCTCCTGTATAGCGGCGGGGATGGATCCTGAAGTCCTGTAGCAGAATATTCAGGCTGTTAGTGGTAGCATTCAGGTTATTGTAAAGTCTCTTGTCATTGATCAGCATACCCAATGATCCTTCGTTGCTGTTAATCTTCGTTAAGGTAGTGTTCAGTGAACCAACTGCATCCTGAAATTTTGTTAAAGTCTTGTCCATGTCAAGCCGGGCGAATTTCCCCGAAACCGTTTTAAAATTGCTCAGGATCTGTGTGATGGTATCATTGTTTTTCTTGAGATTCCCTGAAAAAGCCGCCGCATTTTCCAGAGTCTTTGCTGCCAGGCCTGTCTGCACATTCAACAGGGAATTCAGGCTGGCCGTAGTGGTGGCCAGATTGGCCAGGATTGCCTGGAAATTCTTCTTGGCTGCCGGATCAAAAGCGCTTCCTATCACTTTGATGAGTGAATCCAGCGATTGCAATGCACTATTCACCCTAAGCAGGGCAGGATCAATACTATTTTTTACCTGGTCCAGAAAACCCGGAGTGTAAGCGGTGGCCAGGGTATCTCCGTCTGCCAGGTAATCTGATCCATTGCCAAGTTTTACATTGATGCTGGTAGAGCCCAAAATGTTGGTGGAAATAGTTGCGACTGAATTCCTGGGTATGTTAATTTCCTTGTTCAGATTCATCGTAACAACGATACCGCTCAGATTTTCATCGATTTCCTGCATTTTGTAAACCGTGCCTACCTGCAGGCCATTAATCACAACAGGGTTGGAGGCGCCCAGGCCTTCAACGGCTCTGAACACTGCATAAATTTTTGTGTTCTTCTCAAACATGGGTTTTCCTTTCAGAAAGTTGAAGCCCAATATAAGCAGTGTAATCGCCACGGCGGTGAGCGCGCCAATTTTGGTTTCGTTGGAAATTTTCATTTCAGTTAGTTTGTGTTGACGAAATAATGGTCCGCCATCGCCGACAAAAATAGAAAAACTTTGTGGCAAGCTGGCAGAACCTCTCAATTACATTTATTTCGTTTTAGCCGCGAGGTTGGCAGGGGCTACAGTTTTCTTTGCATTAGATGCAGCCTGGCCGGAGGAAATATTTTCATTGCCGCGGAGAGAATCGGAATTGCCATTCCTGAAAGCGTCTGTCTGGTTCTTGTAGGCAATCACGGCATCTGCTATGGCCCTGGATATCTGGTCCTGCCCATCGCCACTATTGAGATAATCTTCTTCACTTTTGTTGGTGATGAATCCTGTTTCAATAAGAACCGCGGGCATGTTGGTGGCCTGTAATACCCAAATGCCTTTTTCATTGCGCTGCAGAACGCCATCATTTTCCCGGCCCAATTTCACAAATTCATCCTGTATCATGGAAGCAAGCTTAACACTGTTCTTGAAATATTTTTGCACCCAGAGTCTGCTGGCGATAATTCCTTCGGGAGTGGAAGGGTCGGGAACATCGGTGAGTTCACCTTCAGATTCGAAACGTTCTGATACAGCATCCGACTTAAGTGTGCTCCTGTCTGCAGCCCATACATAGGTGGCGGTTCCCTGCCGTGGATTGGGTGTGAACCAAACTTTATACACAGGCTCTCTCTTGGTATGCTTTCTTCTCTTACTGCCTTTCCCTGTGTAGTAAGTTCTGGTTTTATGCCCTATTACCTGAGAATGCCGATTGGGAGGCGCGGCATTAACGTGAATGCATACAAAAAGATCACCTTTATTCTGGTTGGCAAATGAGGCCTTGTCTGTTACCGGCTGGGTGATATCTGAAGTTCGTGTCTGAATAATTTTGGTGGAAGGCAATTCCTGCTCCAGGATTTGGCCCACTTTTAATGCGAGTTTCAGTGTAATTTCCGCCTCGGTGGAAT
>CALFNL010000046.1 GCA_937902875.1 uncultured Bacteroidota bacterium
AGGAAACGGTCGAATGAAATAGGTTTTAACAGATAGTCAAGTACATTCAACTCGAAACCCTCGATGGCGTATTCCGAATAGGCGGTTGTGCATATGACCAATGGCGGCTGGGCCAGAGATTTCAGGAATTCAATACCGGTAATTTTAGGCATTTGAATGTCAAGAAACAAAATATCCACCTGTTGACTGGTCATAATTTCCATGGCCTTCAGGGCACTATCGAAGTCACCCGCCAGTCGCAGAAAATCTATTTCCTGAATATATTCTTTAAGGCCCTTTCGTGCCAATGGCTCATCATCTATGATTACGCAATTCAGGACCATGATAGTTGTAGTTTCAGGTTAATCTCAAACACGCCGTTGGCATCCGCAATTGTCAATTTATGCTGATCAGGATACAATAATTCCAGCCTTCTTTTCACATTGGCCAGTCCAATGCCTCCAAGATTGGGCTCATTTGACACGGATCCATTCTCCTTGGTATTGATCACTTTGAAATTAAAGTATCCATTTTCTCTGCTGGCCTGCACATCAATAGTATTCATTTCGCCGGAATGGTGTGATATATGTTTGAAAGCATTCTCCACAAATGGAACCAGCAGCAATGGAACGATTGAAAATCCGCTCAAACCGTCTCCGCACTTCAGGTAAACCTGATAATTATTCTCCTTTCTGATTTGCTGGAGCCTGATATAATCCTTCAAATAGGCCATCTCTTTTTCTATTGGTATCCGGTCGTTATTACAATCATATAATTGATAGCGCAATAAATCTGAAAATTGCAACAGGGTCTGGCGGGCGGATGTGTTTTGCTTGTCTATCAGAAAATAAATAGAATTCAGGGAATTGAACAGAAAATGCGGATTGATCTGGGACTTCAGAAATTTCAATTCAGTTTCCGCCCTCTCTTTAGATATTTCAGTGAGCCTTCGCTGCGTAAGCATATAGTCAAAAAGTATTTTGGCAGCGGCTCCCGTACTCACCAGCAGGAATAATGGAATGATATTGTCGTAAATCCTGCCCTTGAAATCATCAAAGAGCGCCATATTATAAAATGGCTCCAGCAACCTGCTATTAATAAAAACCTTGAGCCAGCCAAATAAAAAGATTGAAAAGACATATAAGCAGGCAAAAGCCAGGTATTTCTTCCTGTATAGGAATTGGGGAATCAGCCAATAGTTTGTCATATATACGAGGCTGGCCAGCACTGCCACCTTCACGGTAACTTCTTTCAAGGCAATCGATTTGGTGGGGAAGTCCTGATATCGGAAAAAATACCAGCTCCCAAACAAAATAGACCAGAAGATCAGGTGATGCAGTTTGTATTTCCTTATGGTTTCCAGGAATCTCATGCGCAAATTAAAATTACAAAATCCCTTCCGTTAAATAGTTTACCCGAAACGTGGCTTCCGCTTGACGAAATGCAGATTAATCAAGATTAATCAATTAAGAATTAAGAGCCTGCCGGCCATACAAAGACTTCCTATGACCCTGAAGGGTCTTTCCAACCGCTTAGCCAAACTGGCTAAATGCCCTTCTACCTTACCAATTGCTAATTCCCGATGTCATCTACAGTAGGAAAGAGGCACTATTAAAGTATTTCTAAATACTCCGGGCTTAATGTTCATGCATTGCCGGCCACTATCAAAGTAAATTGGCCGAAAGATAATTTGAAAGGCTCCACTGAACCTCAAAGACTCTGATCTGATCGCCCACTCCTGAATTCATTCCTTCTCTTTCTGTTCTCCAATTTCTCTTACTATTTTGAAACCGCATTCCACAAAAGTTCCAAAAACTGTTTCCCCCGGCTTTATTATTCCGACCAATTACTGCCGGTATCTGCAAAATGCTCATTAGCCCTGGCATAGGCTTAGGTGACGGGCTATTTTTAATTCAGAAGGCAAACAAGAAATAAAAACTCAAAAAAAATACAATCATGAAAAAGTCTATCCTCGCCAAATTAGCCGGCTCAGCTCTGGCACTGGCATTTGTAAGCTGCCTAAATGCTCAAAACAACAATGATGTAACACTCGAAGGCGTGAAATATCTAAGCGCAAATCTTTCCGCAGGCAATGCAGGCAAACTTGAAAATCCATCTACCCCTTATGCCGTTGACGCACACAACAGGGCTATTAAGGATTTCAAGAAGAGTTTTAAGTCAGCAAGCGATGAGCGTTGGACCGTGCCTTCCGATGGATTCATAGCATGTTTCACCCAGGCAGGCATCAAGACCGCGGTGGCATATAACAAGAGAGGCATATGGCAACACACAATTCGCTACTACGGCGAACAACAATTGCCCACGCATGTAAGAGCCATGGTCAAAAAAGCAAACTTTGACTCAAATATCAACCAGGTTGAAGAAATTGAAATGAGCGACAAGACGATCTACCTGGTTCATGTGGAAGACCAATCCAGCTGCAAACTCATTAGGGTATGCGACGGCGAAATGCAAACGTTGGTCGATGCAAAAAAAGGCTGATCTGATCATATCTGCCGAATCGAAAAGCAATTTCAAAAATTTTCAATGAGGAGGTATAAGGCTCTGTTAGTTCACAAAAAAGAGTAATAGCTATGACTGTTACTCTCTTTTTCTTTTTGATGCCAACTCAAATTGAATCCCATGAATTCTACATTTCATATTTTGCCGGAGCCTGACCCAATCAAAGTTTCCTTGAATCTTCGACTAGATAATTTCAGAGCCCCAATTTGTTAAACTTTTATTAGGAAAATAAAACCAAGCAACATTCATGTAATTCCGATTTACTTTTATACGAAGAATGTCGTTTCAAACATTCTCCTGTCTATTGACTCCTTAAAAGTATTTTGGAATTCCAGGATACTGTTCATCGGTTAGCCTCCCCATTAGTGATCATCATGATGATAAAGTAAATCACATTAAACAGGTGATAGGGTATTCTATTTCTTCATTTTAAAATGCTAAGCAATGAAAAAGTTATTATGGGCCGTTGCCGGCGGATGTCTATCCGTAGTTGCAATCACAGAGTATGCGTCTGCACAAGATATGGATGCAACAAAACTGTTAACTGTCAATAGTCAGGTAAATTTCGGGAGTCCAGGCAGGAATTTAGCACCGGAAAATGCCACAGTAAGAAAAAACGGTCCGGTCAGCAACAGGGCCGTCCGGGATTTCAAAAAATCCTACCCTGATGTGAAGAATGTGAGTTGGGCCGAAGTAGAAGATGGTTTTATTGCCCATTTTGATTTGGATGGCGAAAAAACAAAGGTGGCCTACGACTCAAGAGGGAACTGGCAATATCTACTCAGGGAAAGGCATGAATCAACAATGCCAACGGATATCAGGGCCCAGGTGAGGAGCACCTACTATGATTATAGTATCAGCCAGGTACAGGAACTGGAACTTCCTAACCAAACAATTTACCTGGTATTGGTTGAAGATAGTAAAAGCTGGAAGCGACTCAGGATTGGTGATGGCGAAATGGAATTGATAGGGGACTATAAGAAAAACAGGTCCTGATGTTTGACCAGGCCCCGAAGCATTAAATGTCTATTAATGAGGAGGTATAGGGCTCGATTAGTTTTCTAAAAAGGAGTAATGGCTAAGGCTGTTACTCTCTTTTTCTTTTATACCATTCCGCAGTAAAGCAGATACATAACAATCCTATTCGGTTCAATAATAGAATGTTAGGCATATTTTCCTGAAACTTCGTTTTATTTTGGGATCACTTATCTCACACAATTACATTAAGAATTGGTTATCAGTATAATACATTCTGACATTTGTCAAAAAAAATCCGACATATTTCCATAGCTTTGTTGTATAAATTTAAAGATATGGCTAAGGCTATAGACATTACAGACAGAAAGACTTCTTACAATTCAATCGACGACAAGAATGTAATTTTCTTCATTCAGGCGGTGAGACATGGATTTACATTCAGAATCTTCTGGAGCATTGCCAAGAAAACTCCTTTCAGTTTAGGTGAATGGTCAGGGTTTCTAAATATGTCGGAGAGAACAATGCAAAGATATAAGAGAGAACATAAGACATTTGATCCGATATATTCAGAAAAGATTCTTCAGGTATCGCTTTTGTACAATTTGGGTATTGAAGTGTTTGGAAATAATGAAAAATTTGATTCCTGGCTGGAAACTCAGAATCTTGCCCTTGGTGGAATCAGGCCCAAAGAATTACTGGATAATAGTTTTGGGATAGGCCTATTAAAAGATGAATTAACCCGAATTGAACACGGGGTTCTGGCATGAAAGTGTATAGGCTTAGTTCGGAAAAATATAAGGCCGATCTTTCAGGCAAAGGAGCTGAAATTTCAGGGGGTCGCTGGAATAGTAAAGGCGTAGCAATACTATATACAAGCGAATCGCGGGCCTTGTGCACCACTGAGATTGCCGTGCATAGCCCTCTGGGAATTATCCCGGCAAATTATTGGATTGTTACGATTGAATTTCCTGACGGCGTCGATTTTCTTGAACCCGATCCTGCAGCATTTCCCACGGATTGGAATACATTCCCCCATCCACATGCCACACAATTAATTGGAGATAATTTTATAGCAAATGGAAAATATCTGGTCATGAAAGTGCCGTCGGCAGTTGTGCCTGGTGACTTTAATTATTTGATAAACCCAAAACACAAATTAAATTCTCAGGTGAAAATTGTAAAAACAGAAGTTTTTGAATTTGACAAGAGATTATTTAAAAGGTAGGCTGCTGTGTAAAATGAATAATAGTGTTGCTCCCACGGTATCGTATTTCCCGAAATATTTTTATTAGATCAGGATTCAAACTGGTGCGGTGAGATAAGGGTTACATCGCCCGGTTCATTTGGGGGCATCCCTGCAACGCTCCATTCAGCTTTGCTCCATTCAGCTTTTTTGCGCTGGCCCGGTTTATGCCTCCTGGAGATAATGATTGATGCCTGGGTATGGATCGGAACGATGAAGTGATTGCGACGCAACGATGCTGCCATGAAATGACGAAGCTGGTATCTCACCACTTCAAATTTGGAATGGCGAATCCAATTTCAATGAAATTCAGGATTAGCTTTTCCCATCATCATTTCCTTTATGCACTTAATATTGATGCAGTGTCTTTCTAATGATGCTGTCTTTTTGTTCCGGAGTCAATCTGTAGTTGAACCCATACAAAGCACCCTCCCAATCGCCATACATGGCATTTGGCAATACAATGAATTTCGACCCAAACATTGCCGCATTATTTTCAACTTGCGCATTCCTTTCGGCATAAGGCTTGTTATCAAAAAGGGAACTGAAATCGCTCAGGTTGTCTCCGCATAACAATAAGATTTCGTGGGTTCGCATAACAAGCTGCCTCCTGGGTTCCTTGCCGGAACTTTCGTTCTTCAGGAGCAAATGCCCTTCGGTAGCATCAGGAAAATTCCATTTCTGCAAATTCTTAAGGGTAGATTCCCTCTCCTTCTCCAGCCTGTTGGTTATGTAAAAAATACTCACTCCTTTGCTTTTTGCATATTGCAGAAACGAGAGGGCGCCAGGCACGGTATCACAAGCCGTCTTTGAGGTCCATCCCATCCATGAAGAATCTGAATACCCCAGGTTTCGCAATGATTGATGAACAGTGTAAGGGCTGTTGTCCAGAACAGTTTCGTCAATATCGGTGACAATGGCTGTGGGCTTATTGTATGACTGATTCAACAAAATATCCAACCTCATCCTGCTCAGGTTATATGCCTGAAAGCACAGAGCTTTATATTCCGAAGCCTTTTGTTGCCAGAGCGCACCCCAGGCCGGACCAAATTGCGAGAGCGAATACTGATTATAAATCGCAACGCCTGACTGCTGCACCTTGCAGGATAGGGTCATCAATGATGAAAGCCCTATAATTAGCGCGCACTTAAATTGCCTGTAATTACGCATTTAAATGAAAATTTAGGATGAGGCTTAAAGATAGAAGAATTTTAGATTTTCTGATTTCAATGGATATGTTTCGGGAACCCTCATACGGTTCATGAAAATGATTTCCTGCAATGGGGATATGCCGCCAATATCGGGTGGAATAATATGGCAATATCCGCCTTATCGCAGCTTTTCCGTAAATTTGCATCCTTAATTTAAAATCATGAGCCGTAAGGGAAAAGTGCTGGTTGCCATGAGCGGCGGTATTGACAGTACCGTGACGGCTCTCATGCTGCATGATGAGGGCTATGAAGTGGTAGGCATCACGATGAAAACCTGGGATTATGCCAGCGCGGGAAGCAGCAAGAAAGAAACCGGTTGTTGCAATCTGGATTCGTTTAACGACGCGAGAATGGCGGCTGTTGAACACGGCTTCCCACATTTTGTATTGGACATCCGCGAAGAATTCGGAGATTTTGTAATTGATAATTTCGTAGAGGAATATATGGCGGGCCGCACGCCCAATCCCTGTGTGATGTGCAATACCCATATCAAATGGAGGGCACTACTGAAAAGAGCTGATGCCCTGGGCTGCGATTATATTGCCACGGGTCATTATGGCAAAATCCGTCAGCACCATAATGGGCGCTTCGTGGTCAGCAAAGGGGTAGATGATCTCAAAGATCAAAGCTATGTTCTATGGGGACTGCAGCAGGACCTTCTATCCCGAACCATATTGCCGTTGGGAAATTTCCGCAAAACGGAAATCAGGCAGATGGCCATGGATTATGGATATGCCGAACTCGCCAAAAAAAGCGAGAGCTACGAAATATGCTTTGTTCCGGATAATGACTATAGAGGATTCCTTAAGCGGAGGGTGGAAGGACTGGAGCAAAATGTGGCTGGTGGAGATTTCATTGACAAGTCGGGAAAAATCCTGGGCAAACACAAAGGATATCCATTCTATACGGTCGGGCAAAGAAAGGGCCTCGACATTG
>CALFNL010000047.1 GCA_937902875.1 uncultured Bacteroidota bacterium
CGAACTTGTTAAGCTATACAGGCAGGTTCCCGCCGATCTGATAAATATTATTGAATACAATCCTATTGAAGCGGCGGATTTTTCAAAACCCGATTTAGCCACTACCGAAAAATTCATGCTATACCTGGAACAAAACAAAGTGAACGCGCGTCTTCGGCGCAGCCGTGGTAAGGATATTGACGCAGCATGCGGACAATTGGCCAATAAAGATGTGCACGCGTTATAGGGATGATTCTATTCTCAACGATTAATTCACCAACCAACCATGAGCAGAAATCCATTTGATAAATTCGTGAACAAAGCAGACAGCGGCGCCAAGAAGAAAGAAAGGATCAGGCAGGAAAAGAAAAAAACGCGTGCTGAAAAAAATGCATGGTTCGATGAAAAGAAAAAAAGAGAGGCGGAAATCCGCGGACATAAGCCCCCGCCAGGCAAGAGGGAGAATGACCATTCTGAAAAAAAGAGAGAGACCCCCGGCCGGAATTCCTTCCCCTCCAAGGGAAAAACAAATCAGGCTCCTGCCGCAAAAAAATACCGGGAGAGAAGGCCCAATGAGCCCTCTTATTTCAAAAAGCGGGATGAAAAGCCAAATAGAAAAGTAGGCTGGCAACCAAGGCAACAGGATAGGCCACGCAGCGCTGAACCATTTTTGCGAAAATCAGGCAACGATAATTCCGCGCCAGAAAAGCCGGCAGACAGGCAGGTTGAACAAAAAGTGGCAACTGCATTGATGCCTTTGAACAAATTCATAGCCTGGTGTGGCGTTTGCGCCCGCAGGGATGCGGCTGAACTGGTTAAGCAGGGCAAGGTATTGGTGAACGGAGAAAAGGTTACCGAACCCGCGCATCGTGTGAGCTACAAAGACGAAGTGATCGTGAATGGTAAAAAAGTTTCTATTCAAAAGAATCTTCAGTATATACTGCTCAATAAACCCAAGGACTATATAACCACTACCGACGACCCCGAGGGTAGAAAAACGGTGATGGACCTGATTAGGGGCGCAACCCAGGAAAGAGTATTTCCGGTGGGGAGGCTCGACAGAAATACCACAGGAGTCTTGTTGCTCACCAACGACGGAGACCTCGCGCAACGCCTCACCCATCCCAGCTACGAAGTGAGTAAACTCTATGAAGTGAAACTGGATAAGCCTCTTACCAAACTGCATTTTGAAACCCTGCTCAAAGGAATCGAGCTGGAAGATGGCTTTATTAAACCGGATGCGCTGGCCTATGCAGACTCGAAAGACAAATCCGTGATTGGCATTGAAATTCACAGCGGACGCAACAGGATCGTGCGCCGCATGTTCGAACAACTTGGATATAAAATAAAAAACCTTGACCGGGTGATGTACGGAAGCTTCACGAAGAAGAACATAGAAAGAGGTAAATGGCGGTTCCTCAGTGAAAAAGAGATACGTTTACTCAAACACATGCACCCCAGGAACAGCATGCGCCGTTTATCTGGTAAACCATGAATCCAGTGAAAATGCAAGATGACAAGAGCAGGGCGGATTACCCGGAAAACAAAAACCTTCATACGGAGAAGCCTTTTCATTCGGCAGATATTATTTTCGAGAACGAATCTTTTATAGTCCTCAATAAACCTTCAGGCCTCTTGTCGGTACCTGACCGCCAGGGAAAAGAAATTTCTCTTAAACAATTGCTCCGTGAACATTACGGAAAAATATTCACGGTTCATCGTCTCGACAAAGAAACCAGCGGCATCATAGTTTTCGCGAAAGATGAAAGCACTCATAAATACCTCTCGCGGCTATTCGAAAATCACGAGGTGGAAAAATATTATCTGGGCCTGGTGCTGGGTTCGCCCAATCCTGGCAGCGATTCCATCAGTTTCCCTGTGATGGAGCATCCCGGTAAGCCAGGCACGATGGTAACCAATAAGAAAGGGAAACCCTCTCTCACCGATTATGAAGTCCTTGAAAGCTTTGGCCCATTTTCGTGGTTGCGTTTTCGCATACATACCGGCCGCACACACCAGATAAGAGTTCACATGAAGCACCTGGGTAACCCTATAGCATGCGACACTCTCTATGGAAATGGAGAACCCGTTTTACTTTCTTCCATTAAGAAAAAATTCAAACTTTCCGGTAAGGATGAAATGGAAAAACCATTACTGAACCGGCTGGGCCTGCATGCCTGGAAACTTATTTTTACCGATCAGTCAGGCCTGAAGCATGAATTTGAATCACCTTTGCCCAGAGATCTCAGGGCATTGTTGCAGCAATTGAAAAAATGGAAGTCCTGATGCCTCTCTAAAAATCCCCGCGGGAATCAGGAAGAGAAAATATCTCAAACCTGTAACTTTCATGGCAATTATTTCGTTCCATGATAGTCTTCACCAAAATATTCTAACATGAGAAAATTACTTCGACTTCCCCGGTTTATTTTTCTGCTATATATAGTCCCTTGTCTCGCACAGGAATCTCAGGTGAACCAGGAAATCATTCAAAAGATCAGGGATGAAGGCCTGCACCATTCGCAGGTAATGCAAATAGCTCATTATCTCACTGATGAATCCGGCCCAAGGCTCACCAATTCTCCAGGATTTAAGAGGGCCGCAGACTGGGCCGTGACCCGGCTAAAAAGCTGGGGCCTCAAGGCTGGCCTCGAGGCCTGGGGTGATTTTGGCCCCGGCTGGGAATCGGAAAAATGCTATGTGGCCATGAAGTCTCCCTATTATCATCCCCTGATAGCTTACCCTCTCGCATGGACGAAGGGCACTGCGGGATTGGTGAAGGCCGATGTAGTGATGATTGAATCACTCTCAGTGGAATCAGTGAAGAAACACGGGGCATCATTAAAAGGTAAAATTGTATTGCCCCGGCAAAATGATACTACGCTCCGCTCCGCATTCGAAGCCTATGCAACCAGGTATGGCCAGGGCCAACTCGACAGCCTGAAAGACAGTAATATGATCACAGCGGATGAATTGAACGCAATGATGAGCTATATCAATGGACTGAGAGACGCGATCAGGTTATTGCAGAAGATTGGAAGCCTGGGTGTACTGAACATGAGTAGTTTTGGAAGAGATGGCACTGTAGATGTATCGGGATGGTTTTCAGGAAAGAAAGAGAATCTGACCGACCTGATGGCTTTGAACCTTGCAACAGAAGATTACCTATGCATACAGCGGCTACTGGAAGCGGGCACTCCGGTGAAACTGGAGCTTGACCTGAAATCGAAGATGATTGTGAACGACAACAAGGGATACAATGTTATCGGAGAGATTCCAGGCACAGATCCAAGCCTGAAATCGGAGCTCGTAATGATCGGGGGCCACCTCGATTCCTGGCATAGTGCCACAGGCGCTACCGATAACGGTGCAGGATGCGCCGTGATGATGGAAGCAATACGCATTCTTCAGGCATTGCAGCTTCATCTCAAGAGAACCATTCGTATTGCATTGTGGAGTGGAGAAGAGCAGGGACTATTGGGCTCGCATGCCTATGTAAAAAAACATTTTGGCGATCCCACAAACATGAAATTGCTACCGGAACAATCTAAAATTTCTGCCTATTATAATCTCGACAACGGAAGCGGCAGGATCAGGGGCATTTATCTCCAAGGCAACAAAGAGGTATTGCCTGTATTCAAAGAATGGTTGCAGCCATTCAGTGATTTGGATGCTACCACTCTCACGCTTTGCAATACAGGTTCCACGGACCATCTTTCATTTGACGCGGTTGGTATTCCGGGATTCCAGTTCATTCAGGATCCAATGGAATATGAAACCCGCACCCATCATACCAATATGGACAGTTACGATCATTTATTTCCGGAAGACCTTAAGCAGGCGGCCACCATTGTTGCCGCATTGGTTTATGAAACCGCCATGCGCCAGGAAAAACTACCCCGCAAGCCCCTGCCGGCGACACAGCCCTGGATTTTTGATTTGTTTAAATAAGACTATCGAACCATATCAACGAAAAAAGCCTGCCTCTGGCAAGCTTTTTTTATTAAAGGAAAATTCCATTACACAATTCGATATTCCTACAACTCAAAAATAATCTCTCACATCACAAGGCTCTGAATATTGCCTGTGGTAAATTACAGATTCGGCTGAGGCGTATAACGCAGATAGGGTTTTACTATCTTGACACCTTTAGGGAATTTTATTGCCGCGTCTTCATTTGAAATGGAAGGGGCAATGATCACGTCTTCCGTAGGTTTCCAATCGGCGGGCGTGGATACGCTGAAATTGGCGGTCAGTTGCAGAGAATCAATCACCCTCAACACTTCGTAGAAATTTCTGCCCGTTGAAGCAGGATAGGTGATGGTGAGTTTTACTTTCTTATCTGGCCCAATAACGAAAAGTGAACGAACAGTGAATGTTTCAGATGCATTGGGATGGATCATGCCATAGAGATTTGCAACGGTCCTGTCCTCATCCGCAATTATTGGAAAATTCACCTCCACATTCTGGGTTTCATTAATATCTTTTACCCACCCAATATGTTTATCCAGCGGATCAACACTCACCGCCAGAACTTTAACATTGCGTTTTGCAAATTCATTGTTCAAAAAAGCAGTCTTGCCCAATTCGGTTGTACATACAGGCGTAAAATCGGCCGGATGTGAAAAAAGAACGCCCCAGCTGTTTCCCAGGTAATCATAAAAATCGATGTCTCCTGCGGTGGTCTTCGCCTTGAAGTTTGGCGCAATATCGCCTAAACGCAAACTCATAGTTTCAATTTTTAGAAGGTAATAATTTAATTGACTACACGAATATATTAATTCCCGACCAGTTTAGTGGACTAAGTAAGCAAAAATTTTTAAACGGTTCTCGCACGAGTGATGGCCCCTTTTCCGAATTTGTTCTTTAACTGATCAATGGCCTTGTAGAGTGTGCTCTTCTTTTCAACATCATTGAAAAGGTTGGTTTGCAAGGCTTCGTCGGTCAATTCACTGAGCCTGACACCCAGAAGCCTGATCTGTTGACCTTTTCGGTAAAGCTTGTGAAACAAGTCTTTAGCAATGGGGATCAATTCATCATCATAAAAGGAATAAGGAATGCTCGTTTGCTTTGAGGTAGTTTCAAAATCAGGATATCGGATCTTCACGGTCAGGCATCCTGCCATCTTATTTTCCTGGCGGAGTTCATGAGCGGTTTTTTCGGTCATTCTCACCAATTCCGCCATCAGAAAATCCATATCATCCGTATTGCTATCGAAAGTATTTTCACTCGAAACCGATTTCGTTTCATAATAAGGAACTACTTCGCTATGGTATTGGCCCTGGCATTTTTGCCATAATTCAGCTCCATATTTCCCCAATTGTGCTTCCAGTTCTTCTGGAGATCTGTTGCAAACATCGCTGATGAACTGAATTCCCATTTCTCTCAACACCCTGTAAGTCTGTTCCCCCACGCCTGGAATCTTATTCACATTCAATGGCCCCAGGAATTCTTTTTCTTTTCCCTGGGGTACCTGCATATAACCGTTGGGTTTGGCTTCATTGGTAGCAATCTTTGCAATCATTTTAGTGGATGCCACCGCAAATGAAATGGGAAGGCCTGTTGTTTCAATGATCTCCTTTCTCAAATCGATTGTCCATTCATATGGATTGAAATACCTGCCCATTCCGCCGAGGTCCAGGTAAAATTCATCAATGGATGCTTTTTCAAAGAGGGGCGCTTTTGCCGCTATGATTTCCGTGACCCATCGGGAATATTTGCTGTAGGCGGCCCTGTTGCCAGGCAATACATTCGCCTGCGCACATAGTCTCAATGCCGTGGCCATGGGCATTGCCGAATGAATACCGAATTTTCTTGATTCATAGCTACATGCCGCTACAACACCTCTTTCCCTGCTTCCGCCAACTATCAGTGGCTTTCCTTTTAATGAAGGGTCAAGAATGCGTTCCACGGAAACAAAGAAGGCGTCCAGGTCAAAATGCGCGATAATATGTTGCGGGATTTCTTTCATTTGAACAAATGCAATTTACGATATTATGAACCGGATGCTGACAATGAATGAATGAAACCTTTATTTTTAACCCATGGAATTGGAATGGTTAAAATCAGGAATTGCGCCTCTCAGGGACCTCATAGCGTTCCTGAATAAAAAATCACAGACCAATAATGTTCTCAAGAAGCAGCTAATAATGGAGCTACGAGATAATCTGAATGTTTTCAGGAATGCATTCCTCAATGATATTTCCTACGACGGCATCATTGACCTGTTGAGCAATAAGGCCATCCAGGATGCAGTGAACGCTAATTTCAACTTCAGGAAACTGAGGGCCGGAAAAATTGAACCTGCCCTGATCCAGGACGACCGCAATAAGAAATATATAGGCTGGACGGTAGAAAAGCTGATGGATAAGATTGACGAAAAAATCGTGGAACTGAGAAACATCAAAAAAATGAACAAGGGAACGGTAAAACCTGCCAAAAACAATATCTCCCTTATGATCAGCAATCTCTATTTCAGAATGAAATTGCTGGCAGATTTCATCCAGGCGAAATGATTTTGAACCTGAATTCGCCATATTACAAAAGACCATGTATGCCCTGCGGTTCCTGAAGCTTCATAATCTCACACCAGGAATAGCACATGGTTCAGATCCGGAATGCATTGAAACTAGTGGAGTCTCTTAACGGTACAAATCAAGAAGTCCGTCTGGCAGGCTGACGAATATTTTGCGGTTCTTATTATCTAATTTCAGGAGTGTATCATCATGCAGGGGAATGAGCGCTTCCTTTTCATGAATCATGATCTTGCAGAGTATCTGGTGTGGCTGTTCAATCACTTCCAGTATTTCCCCAATATCCTGCCCTTCATTGATGATATGAAATCCCAGTAAGGAAATGGGGGCAGACTTAGCCGCAAATTTTTTGAACGCTGCTTCGGGTATCCATACTTCTTTGCCCACCAGTTTGCGGGCTGCTTCGCGGGAATCCACTCCTTCCAGTTTCAGATAGATTTCGCTTTCGGATTTGATTTTAGCGCCTGTTAGAAAATAGGGAAGGAAGGAATCCTTTCCTTCTTCCAAAAAGATCGCTTCCACACCCCGCAGGGAAGTTTTTTTCCCCAGGCTATGCTCGAGTATGATCTCTCCGCCCAGCGCAAAAGCAGAAACCAATTTCCCGATCTTGAAATATTCATTCATGAGCTATGCAATCATTTTCCTGTTGCCGATGCCGGATTCAATTTGATCTATGGTTCAAAAAAAAGCCTTGCAGCAATTACTGCAAGGCCAATCCGGTTAAAGTAAACTCTATAATCAGCTACCTTCTCCTTCTTTTTGCTCAGTTCTTCTTGGAGGCATTGGACGCCTGGGCCTCCTGGCCCTGGAATCTTCCTGTCCCTGTTTGATCTTGCCTTCATGCTCCTCGTGCCATTTCTGGAACTTAGCCATGGCGGTGGCTTCATCAAACAAACCAAGTGTTACACCTCGCAGCAAATGTTTGAGATACAAAACTCCTTTGTATGACAAAATTCTGCGAACTGTATCCGTTGGCTGAGCGCCTTTTTGCAACCAATCCAGCGCTTTCTGACGATCAAGCTGGACTGAGGCAGGCTGGGTTAACGGATTATAGGTACCGATCTTCTGGATGAATTTTCCATCCCTCGGCGCACGGGCATCGGCTACCACAATAAAATAGAAGGGTCTCTTCTTGCTCCCGTGACGTTGCAGTCTGATCTTAACAGCCATAAAAAATGGACATTTTTAATGGGTGATAAATAATGGTTTCTTTCTAAAAGGTTTGCGAAGTTATAAACTGCAAACTATATCCCAAAAATTAAAATTACAAAAAATCATCTTCTCCCCAAACCCATTCTTCCCATCGGCGCCTTGTTCATGGTTTTCATCATTTGTTTCATTTGATCAAATTGCTTCATGAACTGGTTTACATCCTGGATCTCTTTCCCTGCCCCTTTGGCAATTCTGAGCCTCCTACCCTGGTTAATCACATCAGGATTAGACCTTTCAAAGGGGGTCATGGACTTGATCATGGCCTCAATTCCCTTAAATGAATCATCGCTTATGTCGATGTCTTTTGCTGCTTTTCCCATGCCTGGAATCATTCCTACCAGGTCTTTCAGGTTACCCATCTTCTTGATTTGCTGTAATTGCTCCAAAAAATCCTGGAAGTCGAATTGATTCTTACGGATTTTTTTCTGCAATCTGGCAGCCTGCTCCTCGTTAAATTCAGCCTGTGCCTTTTCCACCAAAGTGGTAATATCGCCCATGCCCAGAATCCGCTGAGCCATTCGTTCGGGGTAAAATACGTCGATGGTGTCAAGTTTTTCCCCACTGCTCACAAATTTAATGGGCTTGGTTACCGTATATTTAATCGACAATGCAGCACCACCGCGGCTATCGCCATCGAGCTTGGTCAATACCACACCCGTGAAATCGAGTCTGTCATTGAATGCCCTGGCCGTATTTACGGCATCCTGGCCTGTCATGGAATCTACCACAAAGAGGATTTCCTGTGGCTTTACGGCGGTCCTGATATCGGCTACTTCGGTCATCATGGCCTCATCAATTGCGAGGCGGCCTGCAGTATCTATGATAACCACATTTTTATTCTTGCTTCGGGCTTCCCTGAGGGCATTTTGGGCAATGGAAACGGCATTCTTGCTTTCCGCTTCACTATATACCTCCACCTGGATCTGTTCTCCCAGCACCTTTAATTGATCAATGGCCGCAGGCCTGTATATATCCGCGGCTACAAGAATTGGAGATTTGCCTCTTTTTGTCTTAAGGTAATTTGCCAGTTTGGCGCTGAAAGTGGTTTTACCACTACCCTGCAGACCCGCAATGAGAATCACGGCAGGATTGCCGCTCAGGTTCAATTCGCTTTCGGCACCGCCCATTAGGTCTGCCAATTCATCCTTCACGATTTTCACCATCAACTGTCCCGGACTGATGGCATTGATCACTTTTCCGCCCAGCACTTTTTCCTTCACTTTGTCTGTGAATTCCTTCGCTATTTTGTAATTCACGTCGGCATCCACCAGGGCACGCCTGATATCCTTGAGGGTATTGGCAATATTTAATTCCGTTATTCTCGCTTCACCTTTAATTTGCTTAAAGGCCGTTTCCAATCTTTCACTTAAAGTCTCAAACATAGGTCAATGATTGACAATTATAGGGTTTCAAAATATTTCAGAATTTCTGCGGCTCCAAAATTTCCGGGATTTGCCTGGTTCCATGCTAAATTGGGGTTCCAAACAAGAATTGATCCACAAATTCAGGCCTGTAAATAAAAAAGTGAACAGGTTAGTGTCCACCTTCCAAATTCTGCGGCAAAATTATTACATAAATCGGTAGCGGCGAAATCAGAATAATCCCCCAGCAAATAGATAAAAACCTCCGTGAATCATGATAAATAGACGGTTTTGCGATGGCGAATCTTCTAGGTTCCCAGGTAGGTTCTCAGGAGTTTGCAGCGGGAAGCGCTGCGCAATTTAGTGATGGCTTTATCCTTGATCTGGCGCACTCTTTCGCGCGTGAGATTAAATTTAGCGCCAATATCTTCCAGGCTCATGGGATGGTCCACACCAATGCCGAAGAAATAGCGGATCACATCCTGCTGCCGGTCGGTAAGAGTGTGTAAACTCCTTTCGATCTCTTTCTTGAGAGATTCGTGATGTTCTATTTTTTCATCGGCGCTTTCCGCGTTGGGATTTTCCAGCACATCAACGAGGGTATTGTCTTCGCCTTCGGACAAAGGAGTATCCATGCTCACGTGGCGGGCTGCCACGCCCAGTGTGGCGGCAATTTCATCCGTATCAATTTCCAGCACCTCGGCCAGTTCTTCGGGTGAGGGTTCACGTTCGAATTCCTGTTCCAATTGCTGAAAGGCCTTATTGATGCGGTTGGTCAGGCCCACTTTATTGAGGGGGAGACGCACGATCCTGGATTGTTCGGCCAAAGCCTGCAAAATGCTCTGGCGAATCCACCATACGGCGTATGAAATGAATTTGAAGCCCCGCGTTTCATCAAAACGCTGAGCTGCCTTGATTAATCCGAGATTGCCTTCATTGATCAGGTCGGGAAGTGACAGCCCCTGATTCTGGTACTGTTTGGCCACGGAAACTACAAAACGCAGATTAGCTTTGGTCAAACGATCCAGGGCCTTTTGATCACCCTGCTTGATACGCTCTGCCAGTTTCACCTCTTCTTCCGGGGTTATCAATTCCACTTTTCCTATCTCCTGCAGGTATTTCTCAAGACTCTGTGATTCACGATTCGTGATTGATTTCGTGATTTTGAGTTGGCGCATACTCATAAGCAGGAACGTTTAAGGGGTTCAATAGTTCTCATACCCGCACGGATTTATCTATAAAACGCTGGCAACCATAAGATATTGCCGTTCTTTAGCAATTTAAGCAAATCCCCATACCCGCAAAAAAATATATTATTTGCGAAGTTTTGACACAATTTGACTAAATCGCAGTTTGTTTAATTTTTATTTACTGAAAATGGACAAAAAATATTCCATAAAATACTTTGACGCTTCTAATATTTTTATATTATTGCAGGTGCTGACAAAAAAGACTAATCGATTGGTTAATGACAAAAAAACAAATTTATACTTTGGAATATCCGGTGCGGTGTTCTCCTGGAATTCTTTACGAATTTCTATCCACACCCGCGGGATTGCAGGAATGGTTTGCAGACAAAGTGGACGAACGCGACACCGTTTTTAGCTTTACCTGGAACGGCTCCACCGACAGGGCCGAAGTTGTGGAAGGTGAAGAAGAAAAATTTATCCGCTTTCATTGGATGCATGCTCCAAAAGACGAATATTTCGAATTCAGAATTGAAAAATCAGAGGTTACTAACCTGACAATCCTGGTGATCAAAGATTTTGCTGAAAAAAGAGAGATCCCGGACCAGAGCCGCTTATGGGATTACCAGGTGAAAGAATTATTTCACCGTTTAGGGAACTAATTTCGAAGAAGTTTAACAAATTCTGTAAAACTCTTCAACAAAATTGTTTCCGCATCATTCCATTTTGCAAGAGGAAAATAACAGGAGAGTTTCAGAAATTTTCTCCCTTGCAGGAGGGCCCTCCATTCATTCAGGTGTATTGTGCTGATTTCCAAATGTGTATCTCCATCCCGGTGGTGCTGCCATTCGTCGTTTCCTGTCTGCATCCACCATGACTGATCGGCCAGCAATGGAACCTCATTTTGCCAGCTCTTTACAAACAGATCCTGGTAGCTGCCCTTTAAATGAAGGGTGACACTGAAGAAATGCCCCCACCAAAACATGGTACGCAGGGCCAGCACATCCTGAGTGGAAAAACTTCTGGGATAGTCAAGCATCACATAGGGCAGTCCCATGTAATTTTCTCCACGCGAAATTTTTGGAGACAATGTTAAAGCCCCTTCCGGAATATTGGGAGCCCTTTCCGCTACCTGCTTAAAAGATTCTGCAAGCACCCCAAACAATTCATACACTTTTTGAATGATCCGGTTCTTCGTTAAAATAATCTCGGGATCGGAGACAAGTTGCAGTTCCTCTTTCGAAATCAGTATTTTTGCGGAGGGCATAGCCGATAGGTAGTCCAGCCATTCATAGCAAGAATTTCAAAGTGATAAAAAAACTAGATAAACTCGTACTTAAATCTTTCATAGGCCCCTTTGTGGCAACCTTTTTTATCACACTCTTCGTTCTTGTTCTCCAGTTTTTCTGGAAATATATAGATGACCTGGTGGGGAAGGGACTGGACACACTCACCATAATACGTTTAACCGGTTACGTTAGTGCGACTGCAGTCCCTCTCGCACTGCCTTTGGCCGTGTTGTTGTCGTCGATCATGACCTTCGGGAACCTCGGAGAGAGCTTTGAATCCGTGGCCGTCAAATCATCAGGCATCCCCCTGCTCCGTTTCATGAGGCCCCTGTTGATCGTGGCCCTCCTGATCTGCGGCACGGCATTCATGTTTGCCAATTATATAATCCCGGTAGCTAATCTTAAATTCAATACCCTCCTGTACGATATTACCATTTCGAAACCCGCGTTTGACATCAGGGAAGGTGTTTTTTATGATAAGATTGACGGATATGTGATCAAGATCGGCAAGAAGGATAAGGACAACAGCACCATCCATAACGTAGTGATCTTCGAAAGAAGCTATTCCCTGCAAGACAAGATTATTGCGGCCGAGAGCGGAACCATGAACATAAGCTCCGACAGAAAATTCCTTGAATTCCATCTCAGGAATGGCTGGCGATATGAAGAAAGAGGCGCTTCCTTCGGCCTGAACACCGAATACTACAGGCTGGGTTTTAAAGAATACAAAAAGGTTTTCGACCTCAGCTCTTTCAAGTTGAACAAAACACCCGACAGCCTGTACAAGGATAATTACCGGATGCTGAACGTGAAGCAACTCACGCGGGCGATCGATTCTTTGGATAAATCCACTTCAAGGGATTATGAAACAAAAATGAAAAACGAGGTCTATAATAATTTTGCATTCGGGAAATGGGGTGATACCGGTTGGAAAAATATTCCCGCCATTGTTCTTCCCCCCCGGAAAAATACCTATGAAAAAAGCCTGCCTGACTCCGCAAGGAGATATGTCATGAACAGAGCCATCGAAAAACTTACTAATACTAAAAATTCCCTGGACCAGATTACCGAGGAAACCAAACTGAGGCAAAAGGATTTGCGGTATCACATGATCGAGTGGCATCGGAAATTTGCCCTGTCCATGGCCTGTTTTGTGCTCTTTTTGATAGGCGCCCCATTGGGATCCATAATCCGGAAAGGAGGACTTGGAATGCCATTAGTCATTGCCGTTATATTCTTTCTCGTTTTCCACCTCCTTAACATGTTTGGAGAAAAATTCGCGAAGACCAATGTCCTTTCGGCATTCGCGGGCATGTGGCTTTCCACCATCATTCTAATACCCATTGGCATTTTCCTCACCTATAAAGCCATGCACGATTCACAGCTATTTAATAAGGAATGGTATTACCGTTCATTCCGTAGATTGAGAGTCCTCCTGGGCAGATCAGAAATGCCTAAGGCACAAACTGAACCCGCCTGATTACAGTATTCCAGACTAAGGTACAGGCTCCGTGTTCGTTATTCCCCGATAAGAGTGCCCCGTCTGCATGAATTCTACTATCTTGCCGGTGTAAGAATATTCAAGAATTCCGGCGTCATGACCAATTGGAAAATTATCGCCATCTTTTTCGCGGGCACTGTAGTAATGATCACCCTTTTGCAAATCCAGGGTCATCCTCTCATCGGGCCGGGCACTCCATCCGGAATTGTTTCGCTGGAATTGAGTAACAGTAAGAGCCAGACCGCATTTATAGTAAATTCCTGGAAAGCGGAGCACCAATGGAACACCGCGCGCAGCAATATCCTGCTGGATTTTCTATTCATACCATTTTATGGATTCTTCCTCTATTCACTCTGCGGATATTTTTGCGTGCAGCAACCCGAGCCCTGGCAGAGAGCCGGCATGCTACTTGCTTTCGGAAGCCTGGTTGCCATGGCGCTGGATGTATTTGAAAACATACTGATGCTGCTCTCACTCCACGGCATCATTTCAGGATTCGGCACCTTCATCACCTTCCTGTTTTCATCCCTGAAATTTTCACTCATCTTTCTCGCGTTGGTTTATATTTTCCTCTCGGCAATTTTCTTACTGATGAAAAAGCTTTTCGCGAAAGAAACAAACTAAATTCCCCTTAAATTGGCTCAGCCTTTGCCGGAACCTCCTGCAGAAACAGTTGGACCAACAAAGGCTGATATATGACTTACAATCGAGAGGCAAATATAGAAGAACAAATCAAACTGCCAATTCTGTTCCTGCAAAATTTATATTAAAAAATTGCGCCAAAAAAAATTAGCTGCCTGCCTGCATTCATCCCGAATTCATTTGGAAAGAAAAATCTCCCTATTTTCGTCCTCATATTTTCCAATTAAATAAAAGGCCTGCGCTCCCCATGGAATGGCGCAGGGAAGAATCCTTTCATACATACGCAAAACCTTCCTGGATATTGCAAGGCCAGGATCATGTTTGCCACGGAATGAATGAAAGACTCTTTCCCAATTCTAATACTAAACTAAGGATCATGGAAGCCTGGAAAGAATATCAACAAAAAAATAAAGATCGTTTTCTCAGCGAATTACTGGACCTGTTACGCATTCCTTCGGTAAGTGCCAGGAGCGAAAACCGGGAGGATATGAAGAAATGCGCGGAAGCCATGCGCCAGAGACTATTGGAAGCGGGCGCCAGCCAGGCTACCATCTATTCCACGGATGGCCATCCGATTGTGTATGCTGAAAAGATAATAGATCCCAAAAAACCAACCGTATTGGTCTATGGCCATTATGACGTGCAGCCTCCTGACCCCCTAGAACTATGGAAGAGCGGCCCCTTCGAACCAGAGATCAGGGATGGTAAGATTTATGCCAGGGGTTCCTGCGACGACAAGGGGCAGGTTTATATGCACGTGAAGGCCCTGGAGATCATGAATCACACAAATTCCCTTTCTACCAATCTAAAATTCATCATTGAGGGAGAAGAAGAGATCGGATCCCCCAGTCTCGCCAAATTTGTTGGCCTGCACAAAGATCTGCTGAAGGCAGATGTAATCCTGGTGAGTGATACCGCGATGATCAGCATGGAAACGCCCTCTATCGATATTGGCGTGAGAGGCCTCAGCTATATTGAGATTGAAGTAACCGGGCCCAACCGCGATCTGCATAGTGGAGTATATGGCGGCGCCGTTGCAAATCCTATAACCATGCTGGCAAAAATGATTGCCGGTTGCCACGATGAAAATAATCATATCACCATCCCCGGATTCTATGATGATGTTGTTGAAGCAAGCCCCGCCGAAAGAAAATTAATGGCAGCCGCTCCTTTCAATGAAGAAGAATACAAGAAAGACCTGGGTGTTGCTGCCCTTTGGGGAGAAAAAGGTTACACCACCAATGAAAGAACCGGCATACGCCCAACAATTGAATTGAACGGAATCTGGGGAGGTTACACTGGCGAGGGAGCAAAGACTGTTCTTCCTTCCAAGGCCCACGCGAAAATTTCCGCCAGACTGGTACCCAATCAATCGTCAGAACTCATTACAAGAAAATTATTGGATTATTTCAAAAGCATTGCTCCGGCCGGCGTAACCGTAAAGACAGAAGTGCATCATGGAGGTGAACCCTATATGACTCCTATCGATTCGATCGCCTATAAGGCCACAGCAAAGGCAATTGAAACAAGTTTCGGAAAAGCGCCCATACCCGTTCGTGGTGGAGGCAGCATTCCCATCTGCTCTCTTTTCGAAAAAGAATTGGGCATTAAAATTGTCTTCATGGGTTTCGGGCTTGACAGCGATAACCTTCATTCACCCAACGAGAAATTTGAATTGTACAATTTCTATAAAGGCATTGAAACAATCCCCTGGTTTCATCGGTATTTCGCGGAAATGAGCCCTGCCTGATACTTTTTCTGCATTTATGCGAAAAATATTATCTTTCGGATAGTAGCAACCCCGTTGTTCCACTTAATCAAAACGAGATGAAGCAATTCAAAAAAGGGGAAATTCCCGATCTCTCCTATCAATTGGCAGTAAAAAAGCCCATTCCCGTTCGATTTATTCAGATGCGGGAACCTTTTGAAGTTGAAACCCTGCACGGATCCTTTAGAGGCAAGGCAGGTGACTATCTGATGGTTGGAATGGAAGGTGAGCTCTATCCCTGCGACAAGACCATTTTCGAAAAAACCTATGAGGTGCTGCAACCCGCGTCTTCTTCACTGTAAAATTCTATAGATGCCGGGGAAACCATTCTTCTATTAGGAAGATCAAGACACAAGGTTGAAATAATTTTATTGCGTCAGCCAAGTGTTTGCACTATGTTTTCCAGTCCGCATAAAACAATCTACTCTTAGCAGTCATTGAGATTTCAGGCTGTAATTTTAAGTCTG
>CALFNL010000048.1 GCA_937902875.1 uncultured Bacteroidota bacterium
TGTCGGATGATGGTAAGAACGCATACAGGGTGGATATTCAATTAGGCCTTCAGAGCCCCGAATATTACCTGGTGCTCCAGGGATTGAAACCCGGAGATAAAGTGGTGACATCGAGCTATGAGAATTATGGGAATTACCAGGAATTGGTGCTAACGAAAGATTAGGCAGGCTCAATTCAGATCTGGCGATTGGAAAATATTAAACCGGAACATGAGTCAGAAATAAACCCGGATTATTAATTACAAGTCCAACTTTCCGCAGCAGTGGAAAGGAAGAGCAAAGACTTCAAAACCTATAAACATGATCAAGATCAAAGAACTCGAAAAAATTTATCGTACTGAAGAAGTGGAAACAGTTGCATTGAATAAGCTTTCATTCGATGTGAAAGAAGGAGAATTCGTAGCCGTAATGGGCCCATCGGGTTGTGGAAAGTCAACCCTGCTGAATATTCTCGGATTGCTTGACGATCCCGATGCCGGAAGCTTCCTCTTTAATGGTATTGAGGTAGCGCATTTCAATGAACGCAAGAGAGCCGACCTGCGCAAACGTAATATAGGTTTTGTATTCCAGAGTTTCAACCTGATCGATGAACTCACAGTATTTGAAAACGTAGAATTACCCCTGATCTATACCGGAGTTAAGTCTGCCGACAGGAAGACAAGAGTAGAACAGGTATTAGACAAAATGCAGATCATGCACCGGCGTAATCACTATCCACAGCAGTTGTCGGGTGGGCAGCAGCAGCGTGTAGCCGTTGCCAGGGCCGTAGTTAATAATCCCAAACTCATATTGGCGGATGAGCCTACAGGCAATCTCGATTCCAGCAATGGTAATGAAGTGATGCAGCTACTTACAGATCTTAATGAGCAGGGCACTACCATCATAATGGTTACGCACTCTGAACACGATGCGCGGTATAGTCATCGAATCATTCGCATGCTCGATGGTCAAACAGTTACGGAAAATATATTGGTATGAGTTGAGGCTGAACGCTTTTAGTACTATTCAAATATTCCGATCCTGTATTCTGTCCAACTAATGCCTGGCCTGGCATAAAAAAAGCGCCGTTCAACAACATGAGATGTAACTGAGATGTCTGCCTGTTTCTGCTGGTAGGCATGAACCATATTATTAATGACAAAGTTTATGCTCAGTAAACATTTCAATATTGTTGTATGCTCCCGCCTTTCCTTAAATGCATCTGCTATTTATTGCGATGAACTGCTGAAGCAACCAGATCCTGGGGATTGCCAAATGAGCTATGGTGTGGATATTCTGCAGATGGCTCCATTGGTTAAACCTATTCATAATTTAAACAATGAGCCATGAAGCGTAAAAAATCAAATAATGTAAGTGGGGCTACCATGCTGCTACTCGTTTGGGCACTTGTGGTAGTAACGGTGAAGACCTTGACTGCGGAAGTGAAATGCAATAGATTTTCCGGCGAGGGGGCAAAAAAGGAGAAAGTGAGTGATGAGACCCCGGTAGTTAGTTGCTATGATCCTGATCAACCCTGGACCATGGCAGGATGCCTGATATTGTGAGTACCCTATTGCAGAGGGACGATTTGCTGGAGCAAACAATAAAACGAAAAACATGTTGAAGAATTATTTTAAGATTGCCTGGCGGAATTTGTTGAAGAGCAAAACTTTTTCATTCATCAATATTTTTGGTTTGTCGGCAGCATTTGCCTGCTGTCTTCTCATTTCTGTTTATATATATCATGAACTGAGTTATGACAGCTATCACCGGAATTTGAACAGGCTTTACGAGCTTACCACCACGTTCGTAAAAGATGGCAAAGAGGATAAGATGCCCAATACACCTGCCCCAATGGCGCAGGCTATGAAGGCCGAATTCCCTGAGATAAGTGAAAGCGCGAGGATCATGAAACTGTTTGCAGAAGACAAGACCCTGTTGCAGAACAGGCAGGACGGCGTGACTCCCAAATCGTTCTATGAATCAGAAGGCTACATGGCCGACGCTTCATTCTTTAAATTATTCACCTACCATTTTACGGAGGGCGACCCAAACTCGGCATTGACTGCGCCCAATTCAATTGTGCTCAGCGAAGAAATTGCACGGAAATTTTTTGGCGACCGACCCGCACTTAACAAAGTGCTGCACGTTAGCAGCAGTACAAATGGGGATTATGATCTCAAGGTAACTGGCGTGTTTCGTACTGATCCAAGGCCATCTCAAATCGACGCCAGATTTTTCATCTCGTTTTTGGGAGGAGACGTTGAACGCCTCATTCAGCAACAAACGGATATGGCTTCCAATAATATGTTTCACACTTTTTTTCTTCTGAAAGAGGGTGCCAGCGCCAGGAACCTGGAAGCCAAGTTTCCGGCATTCGTTGACAAGTATATCAGGAAAGACTTGAACGCCATGGGTTTTAACAAAAAGCAGTCCCTCGTTCCTGTGAAGGCAATGCATTTGTATTCAGGCATGTCAAATAATATCACAGCCGTAGGCAGTGTCACCTACCTTTATATACTCGCTTCCATTGCGCTATTCACTCTATTGATTGCCTGTATCAATTTCATGAATTTGTCAACCGCCCGTTCCTCAAAACGGTCCGCGGAGGTGGGTATTCGCAAAGTACTTGGCGCGGAAAAGAAATCACTGATCTGGCAATTTTTGGGAGAATCGATGCTGATGAGCCTGATCGCATTCATTTTCGCCTTGCTCATCACCTATCTTTTGTTCCCCGCGTTCTCCCGGGTTTCAGGGAAGAATCTAATCCTGGATTTTCATTCCCAGGCCAATATCCTGACGGGATTTTTCCTGCTATCACTAATTACCGGCCTCATCGCAGGAAGCTATCCTGCCTTCTATCTCTCTTCATTTATTCCGGTAAAAGTATTGAAGGGAAGATTCAGTAATTCCCTTGCCGCAATCGCGTTAAGAAAAGGCTTAGTGGTATTTCAGTTCATCATTTCCGTAGTCCTGATCATCGCTTCCGTTGTGATTGGCAATCAAATGAAGTTCATGAGATCCACCGATCTTGGATTTGCAAAAGACCAGCAGCTCATCATTCCGCTGCGAGGGAACAACGCCAAACATATTTATACCGCATTGAAGAATTCGATAAAGGCAAATCCCCTAACGATAGAGACCGGCGGAACACTCTATTATCCGGGGATCATGAATCCAAGCGATATGGGAGTTCATACCGAAGGCAAGACCGCCAGTGATTCGAAACTGGTTCATACAAATTGGGTGGATGAAACCTTTTTGCAAACTCTGGGTTTGAAGCTCGTGGCGGGCAGACTTTTTTCCGAACAATTCCGGGGAGATACCAACAATAGGATAGTGGTTAATGAAGAAGCCATCAGACAACTGGGATTCCCCACTCCTCAAAAATCGATTGGGGCCAAATTGTATTTCGATTGGAGGGGACAGACCTACGACTATACGATCATAGGCGTGGTCAAGGATTTTCATTTTCAGGATTTGCATGTATCCATTTCACCTTATGGCTTTTTCCTCAATAATACCCCAACCTATAATTACCTGATGGTGCATGCCCGTGCTAAGAACCTGGCTCCGCTTTTACAGGACATTGAAACTAATTGGAAGAAACTCAATCCCGGCGAGCCTTTTGAATACAGTTTTCTGGACGAAGATTTTCAAAAGAATTATGAAGGAGAAAATCGTCTGGCCTCGATAGTTGGATATTTTACAGGCATAGCAATTCTGATTTCCTGCCTGGGCCTGTTTGGATTGGCAACATTCAGTGCAGAGCAAAGAACCAAGGAAATCGGAGTGAGAAAAGTATTGGGAGCCAGTGTGGCAGGCATCGTGTCGCTCCTTTCTAAAGATTTCCTGAAACTTGTGGCCGTTTCCATCCTGATAGCTTCACCTGTTGGCTGGTGGGTAATGAAAAAATGGTTGCAGGATTTCAGCTACCGGGTTTCAATCAGTTGGACAGTATTTGCCTGGACCACATGCCTTGCTTTATTTATAGCCTTGCTTACAATCAGCTATCAGGCACTGAGGGCCGCTTTGGCAAATCCTGTGAATTCGTTGCGAACAGAATAAAATTGAAAACTGAAGAAGGGTTTAGAAAACAAAAGATAATCAGGGATTCCATGCGTCAGGCTGGCATGAAAAACTAAACAACAAAAGAATGATTAAGAATTATTTCAAGATTGCGTTGAGGAACATTACCAGGCACAAAGCCTATTCTGCCATCAATATAAGCGGTCTGGCAATTGGCATTTCGGCCTGTCTCCTATTGTTCCTTGTAATAAAGTATGAGCTGGGCTATGATAGTTTTCAGAAGAATTATAAGCGGATCTTTCATATAGTAATTCAGGATAAATATTCAGACGGGATCGATTATACAGGTGGGGTGCCCTTTCCTGCATTGGAAGCCGCGCGCCTTGATTTTCCACAGGTGAAAAGCGGCGCTTTGTATGCCAATTATGGTAGCCAGGTGACTGTTGTAGGAACCGATCCTACAAATACATCTGGCAACAAGAAGTTTATAGAAGCAAGCGGAATCTTTTTTTGCGATCCGCAATTCTTCGAAGTTTTCAACTATAAATGGTTGGTGGGAACTGCCGCAATTCTGAAGGAACCCAATATCACAGTATTGACCAAAAGCATGGCGGAGAAATATTTTTCGAAATGGCAGGATGCGGTAGGTCAATATCTCAAACTGGACAATGCGGTAACGGTGAAAGTATCCGGCATCCTGGATGATCCGCCCTTGAACACTGATTTTCCGCTGAGAGTGGTTACCTCCTTTGAAACCATGAAACGAAATGCCAGTACCTACCGGTATATGGACAACTGGAACGGTGTCACCAGTAATTTCCAGGTATATATGATGATTCCTGAAAATATTTCAGTGGATCTAATCAACAACCAGTTAAAGGGATTCAGCAAGAAACACCGTGGCAGCGATGGAAATTCAGAAAGAACTTTTTTTTTGCAGCCACTGAGTGAAGTGCATTTCGATTCCCGGTTTGATAACCTGGGAGATCATGTTAGTAGTAAGTCCACTCTCAGAACTCTTTCACTCATCGGCCTGCTCATCATTGTTATGGCCTGCATCAATTTCGTAAATCTTTCTACCGCGCAGTCTGTGGGTAGATCAAAGGAAGTAGGGGTAAGGAAGGTTTTGGGAGGCAATCGCCGCCAATTATTCCGGCAAATGATGGGCGAAACAGCTCTAATAGTTATCCTGGCGCTGGTATTGTCAATCGCAATTGCCTGGCTGGCCCTACCCTATATGAGGCATTTCGTTTCCATTCCGGAAAACCTGAGCCTGTTCAATTCAGGGGGAATTTTATTCATTATAATTACCGGTTTGGTAGTTACGGTGCTCTCTGGAATATATCCTTCCATGATACTTTCCGGCTTTAGACCCGCGCTCGCGCTCAAGAATAAGATCAACGCCGTATCTACCAGTGGCATCACGCTCCGCAGAGGCCTTGTGATCCTCCAATTTGCCATATCACAGATACTGATCATCGGCACCATCATTGCCGTGTCACAAATGAACTATGTACGCAGTGCCGACCTGGGTTTCAATAAAAATGCGGTATTGGTTTTAAATGGAAATTCAGATAGCACTTCCGTTGCCAGGCAACCCGCGTTCAAGGATCAGTTGCTACGCTTACCCGGCGTTCAATCCGTGAGTTTCAATACAGACCCTCCCTCATCAGACAATAACTGGAGTACTAATTTTGCCTTTGACTACAGACCTGATGAAAAATTTACTTTATACCTCAAATTCGGCGACCCCGAATATTTTACTACTTATGGACTACATCTGATTGCCGGCCGCACATTTGAGAAAAGCGATACGATTCGCGAAGTAGTGATTAATGAAACCCTGATGAGAAAATTGGGCGTCAAAGATCCCCGGCACATACTTGGCAAATCAATAAGACTGGGAGGTAAATCCTGGAAACCGATAGTGGGGGTAGTGAGAGATTTCAAGACCAACTCACTCAGGGAAGAGGTGAAACCACTCCTCATTTCCACCAGCAATAAAGACTATAGTGCCGCGCCCATCCAGCTAAACACCACAGATATTTCCAGCGTGCACGCCGCGATACAGGCAACCTGGGACAAATTTTACCCGGAATACGCCAATACGGCTACCTTTTTTGACGAAAGCATTGCCAGATTCTACCAACAGGAAAACCAATTGTCAACACTTTACAAGATTTTCGCGGGCCTCGCCATTTTTATTTCATGCCTGGGTCTGTATGGACTCGTGTCATTCATGGCCATTCAAAAAACAAAAGAAGTTGGCATCCGAAAAGTTTTGGGCGCATCTGCAGCGAATATCGTGTACTTATTTTCAAAGGAATTCACAATACTGATCAGCGCGGCCTTCCTGATTGCGGCGCCGGTGGCATATTATATGATGAATGACTGGCTGAACCATTTTGTTTATCGTGTATCCATTGGCATTAGTGTTTTCGCGGCTGCTGTGGTGGTATCGATACTGATAGCCTGGCTCACCGTTGGTTATAAGGCCATACGGGCGGCCCTGGCCAATCCGGTATCGGCATTGCGAAGAGAATAATTGCGCACGGGCAACTTGAATTGCGATTCAGTTTTGATACCTCCGCATCAGGGAGTGACCTGCCTGCGCGCAATTCAGGTTACAGATCAAGTGGGATGTTTTTAAAAATTTGAACATGCTAAGAAATTATTTAAAGATTGCCTGGCGTAACCTGAAAAAAAACAGGCTGTACACTTTGATCAACATGGCCGGCCTCACGGTTGGACTAGCCAGTTGCATTCTGATTGGTTTGTATATCGGTCATGAATTGAGTTTTGACAGGTTTCACGTTAACGCGGATAGAATTGTCCGCATCACCATGGAATACGGCGACAAGTCGGGTTCTCAAAAAGTGGCCGTTACCGGAACCAGGCCGGGCCCTGAATTTACCCGGAATTTTCCATCTGTTGAGGCATTTTGCCGAATAACGAAAAATTCCAGCGTGGTAGCCTACGGCGGGAAACTTTATGACGAAAAGAATTTCCTCTATGCCGATTCTTCTTTCTTTAATATGTTTTCATTCTATTTATTGAGCGGGGATGCGGCTTCTTCACTGGATGCTCCCAAAAAGATAGTCCTCACCCGCCGGATGGCGGAGAAGTATTTTGGCGATGTTTCAAATGCATTGGGAAAAGCGCTCCTCATCAACGCCAGAGATGAATACCTGGTTACCGGAATCGTGGCCGATCCTCCCAGTAATTCGCAGATCCAGTTCGATTTTGTCGCCTCCTTTTCCAGTCTGGGAGTATCCCATACCGAAGAATGGTATTCTGCCAATTATATTACTTATTTGCTGCTGCGAAACAAGAGCCAGGTAAAGGATCTCCAGAATCATATAAGCGGATTCATGCAAAGGGTAAGTAAGGAAGAGGAACCTCGTCATGGAGGCTGGCTCACCTATCACCTTGAGCCGCTGACTACGGTGCATCTCTATTCCGCCCTGGAAGGATTGGAACCTAACGGCAATATCATATATATTTACGTGCTCGCGATGATTGCAATATTGATATTGATCATCGCCTGCATCAATTATACGAACCTGGCAACGGCGCAGTCAGCGGGCCGCAGCGCGGAGATAGGTATCCGCAAGGTTCTGGGCGTCCGGCGCTGGCAATTGTTTGCCCAATTCATCGCAGAGTCCACCGTGCTGAGCTTTTCCTCGTTGATCCTTGGTATATTCCTTAGCATAGAATTGCTACCGGTATTCAATCAACTCACAGGAAAAGCCATCGGGGCATCCGAACTTTTGCGTCCCCTGCCAATATTATGCTTCCTCCTTCTGGGACTGATTGTGAGCTTTCTGTCGGGATTTTATCCTGCATTCATCCTAACTCATACAAGGCTGGCTTCGATCCTGAAATCTGGATTCCATCTTAGATCCTCGGGATCCGGTCTGAGGAAATCGCTGATCATATTTCAGTTTGTGATATCCATATTCCTCTTCAGCGCCACCATCATAATTCTCCAGCAATTGTCCTTCATCCGAAATAAGAAGTTGGGATATGATAAGGAACAGGTGGTTGTGCTTCCTGTGGATCGCAGTATGCGGGCCAGGTATGAAGACCTGAAAAAAGCCATGACACTGAATCCGGGGATCCTCTCCATTAGTGGTTCCTATGAAACTCCAGTGTACGTTCAATGGGGCGACGGGATCAGCGCCGACAACGGCGTTACAACAAAAAGTATTATGGTGAATGCGATGCCGGTAGACCTTGACTTCATCAAGACCATGGGCATGCAAATTATCGCGGGCACAGATTTCACCCAGGCCGACCGGAGCCAGCTTGATACCAGCAATCAGGGAGCAAACCTCCACTATACTTATATCCTGAATGAAACGGCGGTGAAGGCACTTGGATGGACACCCACTCAGGCAATTGGCAAAACGATCTCCAAAGGAGTTGACGGAACCGTGAAAGCCGTGGTGAGGGATTTTCATATTGCCTCCCTGCATGAAACCGTGAAGCCCGTGGTCATTTTCCTCTATCCCTATTACGTCAATGACCTCCTGGTTAAGATTTCGCCGAGAAACATACCCGCTACCTTGGAATTTCTCGAATCGGTCTGGAAAAAAAGAGTTACGCATCGCCCATTCGAATATCATTTCCTGGACGAAGACTATGACCATTTATATACTGCCGAATATCGTACCGCCAAAGTGTTCAGTGTTTTTTCATCCATTGCCATCATTTTGGCATGCCTGGGTCTGTTTGCACTGGCAGCCTACGCTACCGTGCAACGCACCAAGGAAATCGGCATCCGCAAAGTGCTTGGAGCATCGGCAATAAATATCACGGCTCTTATTTCAAAGGATTTTTTGAAACTGGTATTTTTCTCCATGCTAATAGCCTCGCCCATTGCCTGGTGGGCTGCTCACCAGTGGTTGCAGGATTTCGCTTATCGCACACCGTTAAAATGGTGGGTATTCGCATTGGCGGGCCTGTCTGCAGTGGTGATTGCACTGATCACGGTCAGTTTCCAGGCAATTAAGGCGGCAACCGCAAATCCGGTGAATGCATTGAGAAGTGAATGAGGGCAGGATGCACCGCCTCCGCCTTCATTTGTCTGCCCTGGGTTTACCGGCCTCGTCCTACGCAGGTTTACCGGAGGCGATAGGCGGATTGGTCATGGAGTCAATCAGGATGAGGGTTGAAGAGTTTAATTCATTTATGTAATGAAAACAATAGTGTGCAGCAAATAAAATATGACCATGTTTAAGAATTATTTCAAAACAGCTGTCAGGAATCTTTGGAAGAATAAGGGCTACAGCTTTCTGAATATCATGGGCCTCGCGGTAGGCATTACCTGCGCCGGCATGATATTTCTTTGGGTGGAAGATGAACTGAGCTGGGACCATAATAATGTCAAGCGCAATATCCTGTACCAGGTGTACGAAAACCAGAGCTATGAAGGCAAGACCTATACTTTCGCAGCAACGCCCGGCCCACTTGCCGCGGGAATGAAAAATGAATTGCCGGGAGTGAAGAATTCCTGTCGCACTACCTGGGGGCAGAATATAATGTTCGGTCTAAATGACAAGTCAATATTCCAGAATGGATTTTACGCCGATTCTTCCATATTCAGCATGTTCAGCTTCAAGTTTCTCCAGGGCAACCTCAATCACGCTTTCGATCAACCGAAATCATTGGTGATCTCTGAAAAAATGGCGAAGAAATTCTTTGGGAATGAAGGGAATATCATTGGCAGGACCCTGAAAGTGGATAACCAGGAGAACTTTGTAATAAGTGGCGTGATCCGGGATCTTCCCGAGAATTCAAGTCTTCAATTGGAATGGCTGGCCCCATTCAAGATTTACCTTGACAAAAACAATTGGTTGCTTCAATGGGGAAATAATGGAATACAAACATACGTGGAAGCGCATCCTGCAACCAATATTCAGGATCTGAATAAGAAATTATACGGATACATCCAGTCGAAGGATACCGGAGCCGTGGCAAAGCCATTCCTGATCAGCATGAATGATTGGAGGCTGCGCAGCGAATACAAGGATGGCAAACTGGTAGGCGGAAGAATTGAATATGTAAGAATGTTCAGCGTCATTGCCTGGATCATCCTGTTGATAGCCTGCATCAATTTCATGAACCTGGCCACAGCCCGAAGTGAGAAAAGGGCCAAGGAAGTAGGCGTAAGAAAAGTATTGGGCGCCAATAAGGGGATACTCGCCCGCCAATTCATTGGGGAAGCCGTATTCATGTCATTCCTGTCGGTGCTATTTTCCATTGGCATCATGTACTTCGTGTTGCATCCATTCAATACACTGGTAGAAAAACATCTCAGCCTGGCGTTGAACGATCCCGTGCATTTGGCCGCCCTGTTGATCATTGGCCTGGCTTGCGGTCTCATTGCCGGGAGCTATCCATCTATCTACCTCTCTTCTTTCAACCCGGTTTCTGTATTTAAAGGATTGAAAATAAAATCTGGAAGCGCTGCTTACATCAGGAAAGGCCTGGTAATTTTGCAATTCACCGTGTCTATAGCGCTGATCATTTGCACCATAATCATCTACCAACAGATACAGCATGTGAAGGAAAGGGAATTGGGCTATAATAAAGATAATCTCATACAGGTAGCGATAGAAGGTGATTTGAACAAGCATTTTGAAGTAGTAAAACAAGACCTCCTGGCTTCGGGATTTGTGGATAATGCGGCTAGATCTAACCTTGACATGCTGTTCATGGGAAGCAGCTCAGCAGATTTTAATTGGGCCGGAAAGGATCCCGGCAAGAATGTACTCATCACCTTAGATTGGATCAGCCCCGAATACCTGCAAACTACCGGAATTAAGATCACAAAAGGCAGAGACTTTTATCCCGACGCAAAGCAGGACAGCCTGAGTGTGATCATCAATGAAACACTTGCAAAGATGGTGGATAAAGAGAATGCTGTTGGAAAAATACTCACAAGGGATTCCATAAAATATAACATAGTTGGAGTAACCAGGGATTTCGTTTTTGGGGACATGTACGCCAATAGCGATCCATTGGTTTTTTTCTGTTATCCCGAATACTACAATAATTTATACATCCATCTCAAAGCAGGCGCCAAACCAGAGCAGGCGCTTGCAAAAATTGAAACGATCATCAAAAAATACAATCCTGCCTATCCTTTCGACTACAGGTTTGTAAATGACCAGTTCGATAAGATATTCAAGAGTGAAATGCTTATAGGCAAATTGTCGAGGGTATTCGCCCTGCTGGCAATCATAATCTCCTGCCTGGGTTTATTCGGGCTGGCAGCATATACGGCAGAACGCAGGACTAAAGAAATAGGGATCCGAAAGGTTTTGGGTGCAACAGTTTCAGGAATCACTGGTCTGTTATCTAAGGACTTTCTCCGTCTTGTGTTTATTGCTGCGATCATTGCATTTCCATTATCATGGTGGGTCATGCATAAATGGTTACAGAATTATTCTTACCGCATCGAAATAAAATGGTGGGTATTTGGAGTGGCAGGTATGCTTGCGATGCTGATAGCATGGATCACCGTAGGTTTCCAGGCCATCAAGGCAGCCATTTCAAACCCCGTGAAATCACTGAGAACGGAATAGGATTTAAGAATTTGAATTTGGCTGGGATCTGTAACACAATTAAATAATCAGGGATCACCAGTATCAATATTTAAATCAATCCAAAATGCTCCGAAATTATTTCAAGACCGCATGGCGAAATTTGATGAAGAGTAAAGCCTTTTCTCTCATCAATATTGCCGGCTTATCAATTGGCATGGCTGCCTGCCTGCTCATATTGCAGTACGTTAGTTTTGAATTGAGCTATGACCGGTTCAATAAGAATGGAAAAGATGTTTATCGTGTATTCAATGATCGCTATCAAAACGGCAAATTGATCCAACACGGAACAATCACTTATAGCGCCATTGGAAAGGCCATGAAGAATGATTTCCCCGAAATTGTCGATTATACCAGGGTGGAGCCTCTGGGACAACCCATAATTACATACAATGAGAAAAAAATAGGCGAACAAAATGGAATAGCTGCAGAACCCTCCTTTCTCTCGATATTCGACTACCCTCTTCTGGCAGGAGATCCGTCAACTGCCCTGAAAGAGCCAGTAACGGTCATCATTTCCCAAAGTCTGGCAAAAAAAATATTCGGCATTAAGGATGACCAATTAGCAACATTGGTTGGAAAAGCGATTGTAGTTGAACGCGATTCTCTCCCATATAAGATAACTGGCATCTTTAGAGATGTTCCCGGGAATTCGCATTTGCAATTTGATTTTGTGATATCCTATGTTTCTCTTTATAGTGGCAGCAATCCCTGGAAAGAGGCGGATTATGATTTCAAAGACTCAGATTTCTGGCATTATATTCAGTTAAAACCTGGCACCAATTACAAGACACTCGAAGCAAAATTCCCGGCTTTCAGTGAGCGCCATTTCCAGGGAAATAAAGTTTCAGGCAGCGTGGAAAAATTTTACCTGCAGCCGGTCCTCAAATCGCATCTCTATTCTGATTTTGAATATGAAATTGGAAAAACCGGTAGCGCCACCGTTGTCTGGGGCCTGCTGATCATCGCGGGACTGATCATTGTCATAGCATGGGTGAACTATGTAAATCTCACCACGGCCAAGTCATTGGAAAGAGCCAGGGAAGTAGGAGTAAGAAAAGTGTCCGGAGCTACCAGGAATCAATTGATCCGTCAATTTCTTGCAGAATCACTATTGTTAAACCTGTTGGCCTTTTCGGTTGCCATTTCCATCGTCTTGCTTTCCCAGCGAAGCTTTAATCGCCTGATCAAACACGAACTTTCACTTTCACATCTATTTCAAAATGGCAATGAAGGATTTAGCATTGTCACCGCATTCTTCATATTACTCGGGGCAGGAATTATTATTTCAGGCTTCTATCCCGCTTTCGTTCTTTCGGCCTTCAAACCGGTACTTGTACTGAAAGGAAAATACACGAGATCCACAAAGGGTATCCTCTTGCGAAAAACCTTGGTGGTAGGGCAGTTTGCCACTACGGTCGCGCTCATCATTGGATCCTTCGTAGTGTACAGGCAAATAAAATTTGTGAACGAGCAAAGTCTTGGATTCAACATTTCACAAATGCTCATCATCAAACCACCCGTACTTACAGGTTGGGATTCCACATTCATAGGAAAAGAAAATAGCCTGATGGCAGAATTGAAGAAAATTTCACATGTTAAGGGCGCGGCTAATTCAAACAGGGTTGCCGGTGACGAGTTGGGCAGGAATTTCAATGTGAGACGAGCAGGCGCTGCCGATAATGTGCACTTTACTGTACGCAGTAATTCAGTGAGCGAAGATTTCATTGATTTGTATGAAATGAAATTGCTCGCCGGAAGAAATTTCGCTGCCACAGACTACAATCCTGATTGGGAAAAACTGCGCAATATCATCGTCAATGAAAGTACCATTAACCTCCTTGGATTTAAGTCACCCGATGATGCAATAGGCAAGACCATTTATATGGGCGATACACGTCAATGGAACATCATTGGTGTGGTCGGGGATTTTCATCAAAAATCACTTCGGTATCCAATAGAGCCAACCATTTTCAGGCCTGCTTACAGTACTTATAGTCCCATTTCTGTAAAAGTGGATACCAGGGATTTGGGCGCAACTATCGGAACCATCAGAAAAACATATGAGAGTTTCTTTCCCGGAAATCTATTTGACTATTATTTCCTGGATGATAAATTCAATGAACAATATTCCAATGACCAATTGTTTGGAAAAGTATTCGCGCTATTTGCGGGTTTTGCCATATTCATCGCCTGCCTGGGTCTCTTGGGTTTGTCTTTATTCGCTACAGCCCAACGCACCAAAGAGATTGGAGTAAGAAAAGTGCTGGGCGCTTCAGTGGGGAATATCGTGATGCTTTTGTCGAGAGATTTTATACGTCTTGTGATGATTGCTTTCATTATAGCCTCTCCGGTAGCCTGGTTAGTGATGCATAGCTGGCTGCAGGATTTTGCTTACAGGATCCATATCAGTTGGTGGATATTTCTGGCCGCTGGATTATTGTCAATATTGGTCGCGCTGGGAACCATCAGTTTCCAGGCAATCAGGGCAGCATTGGCCAATCCTGTGAAATCTTTGAGATCGGAATGATGATTGGTATTCATTGAGAATTTACAAAAACGTCAAAATATCTCAAATCATGCTCAGGAATTATTTCAAAACCGCCTGGCGAAATCTATGGAAGAATAAGACTTTTTCGCTGATCAACGTCATCGGACTTGCCATTGGTATGGCTGCATGCATCATCATCATGCTTTTTGTTTTATATGAATCAAGTTTCGATGGCATCCATAAGAAAAATATATACCGACTGAATGAAGTCCAGAAATTTGAAGGGATGGTGGCCTCCCAAAAAGTGGCCCTCTCCATGTTCCCGATGGGCCCTACCATGAAGGCTGAATTTCCGGAAATTAATAATTATACCAGGATCAATTGGATGGATAAAGTGCAGATGACCTATGGGGCAAAACGGATTTTTTTACCGCAGATGTTTTTCGTGGATTCAACTTTCCTGCAGATTTTCGACTTCAAACTCCTTAGAGGAGATAGGGCAACGGCTCTTCAAAAGCCAAATTCTGCAGTACTTACCGCCTCCAGCGCAGAAAAGTTATTTGGCCATGAAGACCCTCTCGGAAAAACAGTGACCCACTATGGCGAAGACACTCTGAATTTCACGGTTACAGCCGTGCTGCAAGACCCACCTGGCAATTCACAGCTTCAATTTGACGGTTTATTCTCATTCAACACCATTTACAAACCAGATTGGATGAATGGATGGGGCGGCAATTGGCTCGATACCTATTTTGAATTGGCGCCCAATGCCAATGTCAGCGATCTGGAAAAGAAATTCCCTGCCTATCTCAAAAAATACCTGGCAAAGAACGACAATTGGAAGCATTATGAACTATTCCTGCTTCCTTTGAAAGAAGTTCATGCCAATGCCGCGGATATTGGCCTTGACTATATTAATTATCAAAAATTCGACAGGAAATACACCAATATTTTCTCCATCATCGGATTGATAGTACTAATAATCGCCTGCGTAAATTTCATGAATCTATCTACGGCCAGATCTGCGGAAAGAGCCAGGGAAGTGGGAATAAGAAAATCGATTGGTGCATCGAGGTGGCAACTGGCCGGCCAGTTTATTGGGGAGTCCGTAATGATCTCAGTTCTTGCATTGTTGATTGCCCTGATCTTTGTAAAGCTTTCCCTCCATTATGTAAATGCCCTGAGCCAAAGGGACCTGCATTTCCCGTCTTTCAAGACTGCAGAATTGATATATATAATTTTGGGCACTATACTCGTGGGGTTCCTCTCAGGCCTATATCCCGCAGCCTACCTTTCATCTTTTCAACCCGTGAAAGTATTGAAAGGTTCTGTACAAACAGGCAGGAACAAAGGGCTGCTCCGGAATATACTCGTGGTGGCACAGTTCACGAGCGCAATATTCCTGATCATTGCTACCATTTTTGCAGTTAGGCAATTGCAGTATATGCAAAACAGAGACACGGGATTCAACCGGGATCAGGTTTTTAATATTCCCCTGGATGGAGTGACTTCAAGAAAATTCAGTGTTTTGAAACAGGATATCCTGAATAGCAGCCTGGTAAGTTCCGTTACCGGTGCGCAGGATCTTTTGGGAAGCCACCTCGATCAATCCGGTATTGAATTCCAGGGAGATGGGCCTCTGCGCCAGTTGACTTCAACCCGCCTTATCGTGGATCCGGACTATCTCGACTTATATAAGATCCCCATTGTAGGTGGAAAGAATTTTTCGAAAGATCAAACCGGCAACGGAAAAGAATATATTATCAATGAATCTCTGGCCAGGGAATTGCTCAGGGATCATCCCAAACTTCCTTTAGCGTCGGTAATAGGGAAGAATTTTGGTTTCAGGATCAATGATTCTCTCGGCACCATTGTTGGGATAGCCAGGGATTTCAATTTCAATTCCCTTCATTATAAGATAGAAACCATGTTTCTCTTTAATCAAAGCCAATGGGGCTATAGTGAAATGTCTGTAAAGATCAATGGAAACAAACCTAAAGAAGCAATTGCATTTGTGGAGGCCGCATGGAAGAAAGAATTCCCCGATCATCCATTCGAATATCAGTTCCTGGATGATCACTTCACGGAATTATACCTGGCAGATACACAGGTGAGCAAATTCGTGGCAACATTGGCAGGGCTGTCCATAGTCATTTCATGCCTGGGATTGTTTGGGCTGGCTTCTTTTTCAGCCGAAAAAAGGATTAAGGAAGTGGGTATTCGCAGGGTAATGGGCGCCACGGTTCAAAGTGTAGTTTCCCTGCTTTCAAAGGATTTCTTAAGACTCGTGCTTATAGCTAATCTGGTAGCATGGCCCATCGCATGGTTTGCGGTGAACAAGTGGTTGCTGGATTTTGCTTTCAGAATCAATATAAGCTGGTGGATATTTGTGATGTCTGGTATTGCCGCAATGCTGATAGCGCTGGTTACCGTGAGTTTTCAGGCCATCAAAGCAGCAGTGGCCAATCCCGTGGAATCCCTGAGAACAGAATAATGAAGAATTAAAGCTGACCAAATATAACCGCATTAAAATTTTTAAACCATGCTCAGGAATTATTTCAAGATCGCATTCAGGAATCTTATGAAATATAGGTTCATATCATTCATCAATTTGTTCGGGCTCACTGTAGGCCTTACCTGCTGCTTCCTGATTCTGGCTTATATACTGAATGAGCTGAGCTACGACAAATACAATCGGAACGCGAATAATATCTATCGCGTTACACGCCTGTTCAGAAATCCGCAAACCGGGGCCCCTACCTTGAACCTGGGAACAATTGCACCTCCCTTCGCGCCTCTGCTTAAACACGATTTTCAGGATATCAGGCAAATCACCAGGTTGATTGATTTCAGTCCTGCTCCCATGCGCTATGAAGAAAAGAAATTCAATGAGCAGGGCGTATTCTTTGTTGACGAGCATTTCTTTGAATTATTCAACGTAGATGTGATAAAAGGCGATCCGGCGAAGGCACTGAATGATCCATTCAGCGTAATGCTCACCGAGGAAATGGCAAAAAAGTATTTTGGTAATGAAGACCCGATGAATAAAATAATTAAGGCCAACAACCAATTCAACCTTAAAGTAACAGGCATTTACAAGGCCCTCCCCGCCAATTCACATATCCATCCGGCTATCATGGTGTCATTCAACACACTCAGGGACTCCGCCGTTTATGGCGAAGAAAACCTGCGCACCAATTGGGGAAATAATTCATTTTTCACCTATATCCTCGTGCCGGATAATTTCGACCCGCGCAAAATGGAAGCAGAGTTCCCTGCATTCCTGGACCGGTATATGCATGAAGATGATGGAAAGTTTAAGACTTCCGCCGGAACGGCATTGAATCTTCAAAAACTGACCGATATTCACCTCCGTTCCCATCTGGATTATGAGGCAGAAGAAAATGGAGACATCAAAAGAGTATATATATTTTCGGCCATAGCTCTCTTCATACTCCTGATTGCCTGCATAAATTATATGAACCTGTCTACGGCGCGGTCTGCACTGCGTGCCAGGGAAATCGGCATCAGAAAAGCAATTGGCGCGCAACGTAAAGAAATCATATTGCAATTCCTGAGCGAATCCATTATTGTTTCCTGGATGGCAATGATACTTGCATTGGCGCTCACCTGGCTGGTATTGCCCTGGCTAAATAAACTTTCCGGCCAGCAACTCGCTATCGGAATATTGTTGCACCTCAAAATATTACTCGCCTTCGGCCTGGCTCCATTCATAGTCGGTGTGCTGTCAGGAATCTATCCCGCCTTATTTCTATCCTCATTTCAACCTGTGAAAGTCCTGAAAGGCCTGTTCAAAGCTGGTGGCGCCAATATTTCTTTCAGGAAAGTGCTGGTTACTGCTCAATTCGCGATTTCGATTGTGCTGATCATCAGCACGGCAGTTGTATTCAGGCAACTCAGATTCATGCAGGAGGAATCCGTGGGTTTTGACAGGGAACATATTGTAACGCTCTCATATAATGGAAGCCTGAATGATAAATTTGACGCATATCGCAACGAAATGCTCGCCAATAGTAATATCAGGAACCTTAGCCGCTCATCCAGGATCCCAACAGGAAGGCTGCTCGATGAAATGGGAACCAAGATCAACCTTGGAGATTCGATGGCGCCGGCAAATACTGATATTAAATTTGTGTGGGTAGATCAGGATTTCATTTCAACTTATGGCATCAAGGTTTTGGCCGGCCGGGGATTGTCGAAGGAATTCGGAGCAGACACCAGTGCATTCCTGGTCAACGAAGCAGCAGTAAAGGCATTGGGACTGAAGTCGAATGAAAATGCAATTGGAAAAGATATTGAATATGGCAGAAGAAAAGGAAAATTGGTTGGGGTGTTCAATGATTTCCACTTTGAAAGCATGCACCAGAAGATTGTTCCAATGATTTTGTTCGTACCCACCAACCCCGATTCTTACGGAAGGATTTCCGTAAAAATAGCCGGCAATAATATCCCGGCGGCACTTGCATCTATAGAAGCCACCTGGCAAAAATTCCTGCCCGATATACCCTACGAGTACAATTTCCTGGACGAGAATTTTGAAAAGTTATACAAATCAGAAGAAAAACAAAGCGTCGTTTTCACTACGTTTTCCTGCATCGCCATCTTCATAGCCTGTCTGGGCCTGTTTGGGCTATCGGCATTTGCCATCACTCAAAGAATAAAAGAAATAGGGATCAGAAAAGTTCTGGGAGCCAGTATTAGGAATATTGTGGCACTATTATCAAAAGATTTCCTGAAACTGGTAGCTATTTCTGCGCTCATAGCCTTTCCCGTAGCCTGGTATGCCATGCATAACTGGTTACAGGATTTTGCCTATCGCATCCATTTGTCGTGGTGGATATTCATAGCGGCAGGGATCATCGCCGCTCTTGTAGCGCTGGCCACTATCAGCTTCCAGGCCGTTAGGGCGGCATTGGCAAACCCGGTTAAGAGTCTGAGAACGGAATAGTGAGTTTTAAATAGAAAAAAATAAATCAGGCACTACAAATCATTTCTATGTTCAGAAATTATTTCAAAATCGCGTGGAGGAACCTTTTGAGAGATCGCCAATTTAGCTTTCTGAATCTTTTGGGCCTATCTACCGGTTTAGCTTGCGCGATATTGATCTGGTTATAGATCAACAATGAATTGAACATGGATAAGTATAATGAAAAAGACCAGCAGCTTTATCAGATCATGCAAAATCTGAAAGAAAATAATGGCATCCAAACTATGGAATATACTTCCGGACTGCTGGCAAATGCCCTGACCTCTGAAATGCCGGAAGTGGAATGGGCGGGCACAGAAAAACAAACTATCGGCCAAATCCAAAAAAATTATGAAACTTTTTATAAAGGCCTGGCTTTTGATTACAAATTCCTGGATAAAGTATACCAGGCTCTATACAACTCAGAAAATCGTGTAGCCGTTTTGTCGAAATATTTTGCAGGCCTGGCCATACTAATCTCCTGCCTGGGATTGTTCGGCCTTGCGGCATTCACCGCGCAAAAAAGGCAAAAGGAAATTGGCATCAGAAAGGCAATTGGCGCATCCGTAAATGATATTTCCGCAATGCTATCAAAAGACTTTTTGAAGCTTGTATCTATTTCCTTATGCATGGCTTTCCCCATATCGTGGTGGGCAATGAATAATTGGCTGCAAAGTTTTGCATATCGTATAAATATTGGCGTAGGAGTGTTTATAATTTCTGGTGTAGCCATCATCCTTATTACGCTATTCAGTATCAGTTTCCAGGCCATTAGGGCTGCTTTGGCGAACCCGGTAAAGGCACTGAGAAGCGAATGAGGGGAAGAGAAATTGGTCATCGGTCTTAAGTCAGGGGTTGAAGTCAACATAAAAGGAGCTCATAAACCGTCATGAAATCGATAATGGGTTAAAACCAGAATCATGAGTAATGAAAGAATGTTCTAGGCTGTATTAGCAGAAAACTGAGGGCTGAACAAGCACGTACGTACGTTTTCGTACATACGATTGTCCGTTTTCGTACACCTCTCCCTCTGTCGGTAAATCTGAAACCCTTGTCAGTAAAGGAATTTGAAGCTTGGCATAGTGGTTGGATCAATATCCTTCAATACAAGATTAGTTTGGTAATAAGCAGGGTAATGTTACCGGCAAATCACTTCAGACAGTCAGGACGCATCATCAAACGGGGAATAATAGCAGGATTGGAATTCGAAAGCCGGTAGCATTAATCTTGTACTTACTGATTAACCAGGTTCATTCCGTCATTTATTTGAATAATCTGTTTTGATAGGCTCATGGCCGGCACAGGAATTCAGACACGGTTGAAATAGCTTTCGGTCATGCCGCTGTACTATCGGGCAGATATTTATGGACTAAAACAACAGGCTGGCATAAGTTTCAAGACAGGAATCCACCTAAAGTTTTTTGATGAACACAATGAGGAGGTGAGAGGATTAACACAGAGGTCAGTTGTGAATGAAAGATAGATATATCCACCGTTCACCTTGCCCAAAGGCAGGTCGTCACTGACTTCTCCCCCCTCACAATTTTGAATCCTTAAATGATCTGTCATGATAAAAAATTATTTTAAGACCGCCATCAGAAATCTCTTCCGCAACAAAATCTATTCCTTCATCAACATTGCGGGCCTAAGTCTGGGGCTGGCCTGTGCAATGCTTATCATCCTGTATATTAAGGATGAAGTGAGCTATGATCGATTTCACGCCAATGCCGCAAACATTTATCGGGTAGTTACGCAGGAAGTGAAAGAAGATGGCAGCAAGGGTGACAAAGACGGAAATTCAGGATATTTCCAGGGCCCGCGTTTCACTGCGAATATACCTGAGCTCAGGTCTTTCGTCAGGATCCAAAGTGGCGCGGAAGATATCAAGAATCAGAATGATGTTAAATCGTTGGAAGTACTTTATGCAGATTCAAATTTCTTTTCAGTTTTCAGCTTCCCGCTTTTGTCTGGCAACGCTAAAAATGCCCTGTTAGAACCAAATTCCGTGGTTCTTTCAGAAGACGAGGCCAAAAAGCAATTTGGCACGGTGCAGGCTTTGGGTAAAACAATACTCCTGAAAGACAAGGATAAATTTCAACCCTACACAGTGACCGGAGTCGCCAAAAGATGTCCCCAGAACTCCTCCATAAAATTCGAGGTCTTGCTACCGTTGAAAGCATCCGCCGAAGACTTGCAGGATAACATGAATTGGTTCAATTTCTTCCTCAACACATTTGTTGTGCTCAATCCTAATGCTTCTATAAAGAATGTTGAAGCAAGAATGAAGAATGTATATGAATCTGAAGCCAAAGAGGCGATCAAAATAGTGGCAGAAAAATATGGTGTGAGAGGGAAATCGATATATATGCTCCAGCCCTTTACGGATATGCATTTGAGCAAAGACCTTCCAGCCCAAAATGGACTTTCAGATGCCAGCAATCCATTGTTCTCCTATATTCTTTCAGGCATTGCCT
>CALFNL010000049.1 GCA_937902875.1 uncultured Bacteroidota bacterium
TTTTGCAGCACACCGGCGATGCGGTAATTTGGAATGGCATACTCGGTATTGATGCCACCCGCGATGCTTCCCGAAGCTCGGTTATCCTTTCCCGTTTGGTTTTGGATTTCCTGTGCCACTACCAGATGTTCCAATGCCAACGGATTTCCCTGGTCATCCAGGGCGCCTTTGAACACATTCAGTGAGCAGGCACGAAAGGGTCCCTGAGTCAAATCATCTTCGCGGGTCCAGATCACCTTAACGGGTGCGCCGGATTGAATGGAAAGATCGGCTGCCTCTTCCACCACGTCGGTCATGCTCTTGCGGCCAAAGGCCCCGCCCATGAAAGTATAATTGATCTCCACTTTGCTTTCGGGGAGATTGGTGATTGCCGATAGCTGGCTGCGGGTACCATTGGGATTTTGTGTGGAGCCCCAGAATACACAACGATCTTTTTCAACACTCACCAAAGCATTCATTGGCTCCATTGGAGCATGAGTCTGATAGGGTGTTTCATAAGCGGCTTCTATTTTATTCTTACTGCCAGACCATGCCGATTCGAAATCGCCTTTGCCACGAAAACTCACTGATTCCCCTTTCGCAGCTGTCTTATAATTGTCTTTTATTTTCTGAGTTGACCAGGATTCGAGGTCCCCATTATCCCATACTATTTCCAGCAATTTCCGTCCCTGCAAGGCGGCCCAATAATTTTCCGCCAGCACTGCTACTCCCTCTCTGCTATGACCCCATACGTTCCTACTGGTCTTAAAGATATGTTTCACTCCCGGTATGGCCCTGGCTTTGGCATCATTGAAACTCACTATTTTTCCGAGGAAAACCGGCGAATGCTCAATAGAAGCATAGAGCATTCCGGGAATGACTGCATCAATTCCGAAGCGGGCCTCCCCATTTAGCTTTGAAGGAATATCGCTCCTGGGAACGGATTGGCCAATGATGGTATATTCAGAAGGATTCTTTAAGCGGGGATTCTTAGGAACATCCAGCTTTGAGGCAGCCTCTGCCAGAGCCCCATAACTCAATTGCCTACCCGAAGAACGATGAATGATATTCCCTTTTTTTGCCATGCATTCCCCGGCACTGACATTCCATTTGTCAGCCGCAGCCTTCAACAGCATTTCCCTGGCGCTGGCGCCCACATGCAGCATCGGTTCAAAATTTCCATGGATGCTCCGGCTGCCTACTACCATCTGATCACCATACTTTGAACTGTCAGCAGGAGATGCAATGATCTTAACCTGGTTGATATCAACTTCCAATTCTTCGGCAATGATCATGGGAATGGACTGGAAAGTACCCTGGCCCATTTCCGGACGATGATTGCATAGAAATATCATTCCGGTCTTGTCAATAAAAACAAAGGGGTTGACTTCAATTCCCGGAACAGCGGGAGAAGAAAATTTCACCACCTCAAATCCTCCTCCGCTCAGGTGGATAAATCCCAAAGCCAATGAGGCACCTGAAAAGGCCGAAAGCCTGAGGAATTCTCTTCTGGGAAATTTATTCAAGGTCTTCATGATGTGTTTGGTGGTTTTGAGTGACCCATGCTTTAAGAATCAAATCGAACGGAAGGCAGGCGCTCTGGATCCAGTCTGTTGAAGCCTTATAAAGTTAAAAAATAAAAGCGGTAATCATCCATTCAAATAATTATGCTATGGATCAAGGCGATTTTTTTCATATTTCCTTAACTTGGCGAATGGCTAAAATTCTACCCTGGCTCTTAGTTTTATTTGTATCGAAATCGTATTCACAAAGCAATGACATTTTCAACCCTGATTCCCTGAAGAAGGAGATAGAAGCCGTACAGATAACTTCTGTTTTGCACATCGACGGAATGCTGAATGAACAGGAATGGTCCCTGGCAAAACTGCAGTCCAGATTTGTGCAAATTGAGCCATATCAGGGACTGGCGCCGAATTTCCAGACAGATGTGAGAGTGCTCTACAACCGACAATTCTTATATTTCGGCATATTCGCGCACGATTCTTTGGGCAGAAAAGCCATCAGGGCAACGGATTTCAAGCGCGACTTCGATTACCGGCAGCATGACCTGATTTCCCTTGCCTTTGACGGATTCAACGACAAGAGGAATGCCATGTCGTTGGTAACCGATGCCTATGGAGTTCAGCGTGACCTCTTATCTTTCGATGATTTGTATTACGATATTGACTGGGATGGAGTATGGAAAGTAAGAACCAGTCGCACCGATTCAGGATGGGCCGCCGAAATAGCTATTCCCTGGCAGACTCTGCGCTATCCAAAAACGGCGGACAGTGTTCAAAATTGGGGCTTCAATGTTTACAGGAACAGAAGACTGACCAATGAGGTCAGCGCTTTCTCTCCATATCCGCGTGTGTTCACTTCCCTGCGCATGACCTATGCCGGAATCCTGAAAAATTTAAAACCACCGCCTCCTAAGCCCAATATCAGGGTACAACCATATTTTTTAACTTCATTCGATCACTATGATGGATTTGACGCCGGCGTGAAGCCAAGGCAGTCAAATTACAAATTGGGTGGCGACCTGAAATGGGCCATAAACAGTAACACGGTATTAGATCTTACAGCCAATACCGATTTTGCGCAGGTAGATGCCGATCAGCAGGTGAATAATGTAACCAGGTTTTCCGTATTCTTTCCGGAAAAGAGGCAATTCTTCCTGGAGAATGCTTCGCTCTTTGGGTTTGGAGTGGGCCCTCAGGAAGACGGCTCCGGCGGTTTGATGCGCTTACAGCCATTCTTCAGCAGGAGCATTGGCCTGGATGATCTCGGAAATCCGATCCCGATAGACGGAGGAGGGAGATTTGTATTTCGGTCGCTGCAGCGAAATTTTGGCGCCATAGCGCTGCGTCAAAGAGGAACTGATAGTATTCCGGCCACTAATTTCTTTGTGGGCAGGTATTCAGAAAATTTCGGGAAGGAGAGTCGCTTAGGCGGACTCGTTACAATCAAAAATACACCTCTTGAAACCAATATTGAAAGCACGGTGGACGGGTTTTTTCGCCTGGGAGCCTCGCATTCTCTCAATACCATGGTGATGCATACCATATCTACCCATTCAGGCAAACATGGATTTGCAGGCTTTGCCCAATATTATTATTCAGGCACCCACTATAAAATATGGTGGACAGAATCGGCCGTGACCAAAGATTTCGATCCCCAAATGGGCTTTGTATCCAGGAAAGATATTATTGGAACCACGCCCGGAATGAACTGGTATTACCGGGGGAATTTGCTACCATTTAAAAAGGTCATCCGGGCATTTGAACCCGGCATTTTACCCGAATGGTATGTGCAGGCCTCAACGGGAAAATTAATAGAGAGGGACCTCTGGTTTTTTCCGCTTTGGATCAACTTTCAGAGCGGTGCCTATATCGGCTATGGCATTGTACCAACCTTTCAGCGTTTGACCGAAGCATTTGATCCCCTGGGTGTGGTGATTGATTTGGGTGACTATCATTATACCCGCCAGACGCTATACCTGAGTAGCGACCCATCGAAGATCATTAACCTGCAGGGAATCTATACCTGGGGCAGCTATTTCAATGGAAGGCTGAATTCGGGTGACTGGAAGCTCCAATTCGCTCCAATTCCCCGCATCTCCCTAACGGGGAGGTTCAATCGAAATCATTTTATACGCGTTGGGCAGGCTCAGACTACCAGCACTGTTGATCTATACAGTATCGAAGGCCGATTCGCGCTGAATCCACGATTGCAATTGATTGGATTTTTTCAGAAGAATTCAGACAATCATTCTCAGAATTACAATATCCGCCTCGCCTGGGAATACGAGCCGTTGTCTTATATTTATTTTGTATATAACCACCAGGGTTTTGACGATCCTTTCCAAAAGACCCGTACGGAAGACCATATCATTGCGAAAATCAGCTACCTGAAGCAGTTTTAAAGGACCGGAACGTTTTATTTCCGGCAATTAAATCAGGATGGCATTCAGTTGCATTTGAATTGGAAGTTTTGAATTGCAGGTATTGATAATTTCATCCTGTTTTAGTGATTCGCTTTTGGGAGCTTGTAAAAATTGCCTAACTTTTTCATCAAATCATCATTCCATGCCAGGCGATACATTGGGAGTAAATATCAATTCAGGCCCCAAAAATACATTTGATGCGATAGTAATTGGCTCCGGGATCAGCGGTGGGTGGGCCGCCAAGGAACTTTGCGAGCAGGGCATAAAGACACTGGTGCTCGAAAGAGGTCGCAACGTGGTTCATAAAAAAGATTACCCAACCGCCATTAAGAGTCCCTGGGAATTTCCGCACCGGGGAAGGCTTCCATTAGCTATTGAAAAGGAAAATCCTGTTGTCAGCAAATGTTATGCATTCGATGAGACTGCCCAACATTTTTTTGTGAAGGATAAGGAGCATCCTTACGTACAGGAAAAACCATTCGACTGGATCAGGGGCTACCAGGTTGGGGGAAAATCATTGATGTGGGCGAGGGAAACACAGCGTTGGAGCAGGTTCGAATTTGAGGCCCCATTGCGTGATGGGTTCGCTGTGGATTGGCCCATTCGGTATGATGATCTGGCTCCCTGGTATGCTCATGTAGAAAGGTTTGCAGGCATCAGCGGTAATAAGGATGGCATTGAGCATTTGCCGGATGGAGAATTCCTTCCACCCTGGGAATTCAATTGCGTGGAAGAAAGCATGAGAAAAAAAGTAAATGCACACTATAGCGAAAGGCGCATGCTGATGGGGCGTTGCGCAAATCTTAGCAAGCCCAATGAAATTCATTTGCAGCAGGGCAGAGGCCAATGTCAGGCCCGCAATATTTGCCAGCGCGGTTGCCCCTTCGGGGGATATTTCAGTTCCAATTCTTCCACATTGCCATGGGCGGAAAAGACCGGCAATCTCTTGTTGAGACCAGATTCCGTAGTGCATTCCATCATCTACGACGAAAAGAAAGGCAGGGCGAGCGGAGTGAGAGTCATCGATGCCAAAACCAAATCGCTCACAGAATATTTTGCGAGACTCATATTTGTAAACGCTGCCTGCTTAAATACCAATCTCCTCTTATTAAATTCCAAATCAAATCGATTTCCAAATGGCCTGGGGAATGATCATGATATTTTAGGAAGGTATATAGCCTTCCAAAATTATCGTGGCTCTCTATCTGCCAGCATTGATGGCCCCATGGACCAATATTATTATGGCAGAAGGCCCGTATCGCCCCTGATGCCCAGTTTCAGAAATGTGTATAGACAGGAAACCGATTTTCTACGCGGCTACCTTGTTTTTTGGGGAGCTTATAGGAATTCAGGTAAAACAAATGATGCAGACAGTATTGGAGCTGCATATAAGGAAGCATTGAGCGAAGCGGGAGATTGGGGTGTATATATGTCTATGCAGGGCGAAGTGATCCCAAAGTATGAGAATCACGTGAGGTTGAGTAATGATCTTAAGGACGAGTGGGGCATTCCACAATTGATAACTTCCGTGGCCTATGACGACAACGATGAAAAGATGGTTCGGGATTTTTTGACGCAGGGCGCCGAAATTCTCGATGTTGCCGGTTGCAGAAATATTATTCCCAATGATAGCAGGCAGGCACCCGGTCTCGATATTCACGAAATGGGCGGCGCAAGAATGGGAAGGGATCCGAAAACATCCATGTTGAATAAATTTAACCAGATTCACGCTTGTCCCAATGTGTTTGTAACAGATGGAGCCTGTATGACTTCCGTTGGGAATCAGAATCCATCTTTGACATTCATGGCACTCACGGCAAGAGCGGCGAATCATGCGGTGGAAGAATTGAAGAAAGGGAATATTTAGCGCCACCTGAATTCATTTGGGTAAGTGGGTCTCTTCAATTCTTAATTTGCATCAAGTGATATTCACCCCGCGCTCCATCAAAAACTTGTAATCCTTAGCAAAGAATTCTTAGTTCAATACAAAATTCATATTGCATGAAAAATTTCCTGATTGGCGCACTATTCATCCTGTTTTTTTTGAGTTCCGGTTCTGCCGGTGCCCAAAGCCCGGATACTTCATTGGCCCCATTAATCACCAATATTCCGAACCGGAATACGATCAGCCTGGATGGACCATGGCATTATATGGTGGATCCTTTTGAAACCGGTTATTTTGATTACCGCTACCAACCGACTGCCAGAGGATTTTTTCAAAACAGGCAGGCTACGAATCCTTCAGAACTTGTAGAATATAATTTTGAAACATCTCCAACCCTGCGTGTTCCGGGCGATTGGAATACGCAAAATGACAAACTCTTATATTATGAAGGAACGATCTGGTCCGAAAAATCATTCATATATCATAAAAAGTTAACCAAGCGAGTAATCCTTTATTTCGGAGCAGTCATGTATGATGCTGTGGTAGTGCTGAAT
>CALFNL010000050.1 GCA_937902875.1 uncultured Bacteroidota bacterium
GGTTCCGATCATTTTTGCGCCCAATTCCAGCATCCATTTAGGTGCAGGTAGGCCAAAGCGATAGCCAAACACTTTCCTGAGCATCTGCATAAACTGCCTGTTTGATACAGGCTCTGGCGAAGAGCAATTAAAGGTGCCGTCTGCTTCAGGATGCTGGTCAAGCCATTCTATGAGGCGGCATAAGTCTTCCACATGTACCCAACTGAACATTTGTTTACCATCACCCTGTGGTCCTCCCAGGCAGCATTTAACCAAATTCCGGAAGGGCTTCAATGCGCCTCCAGGTCCCAAAGTGATGGCGATTCGCAGACATATCTTTCTGGTGTGGTTACATTTGATTTCCGCAAATGCCTTTTCCCATTCCTGGCATACTCTCACCGAAAAGTCATTGGAGAGCTTTTGTTTTCCGGAGGCAAATAGGAACGGCATGCTCCAGCCAATCCATCTTCGCAAAAAAGCCCTGAGTTCCTGCAAAGTGCCGGAGGGCATATTCATGGCTTGGAGGCTGCTGATCTCTCCGTTATAGTCGTTTTGTGGGTAATCCCTGGCATCGCGATAAATTGTTGCGGAAGCAGCGTTGATCCATAACCGTGGAGGATGGGGAAGGGTTTGAATTGTCTTTCCCAGCAATCTTGTTGCCTGCAGGCGGCTATCAAATATTTCTTTCATGTTACGGTAATTATACCGGCAATTAACCGAACGGCCTGTTAGATTGATGAGGATGTCCGCACCATCCAGCGCCGCCGCCCAGGGCCCGTGATTTCTGCCGTCCCATTGCAGATAGTGAATTGATTTGCCTAAACACGTGGATGCTGATCTCTTCGGGCGGACGTTGGGATTTTTATGCGGCTGGTTCCTGGTGAGTACGGCGATATCATTGCCCTTTTGAAAATATTCACATATTGCCTGCCCAATGAATCCTGTTCCCCCTGCTATCACGATTCTTCTATTCTCCATATTTAATTTTTTGAGCTTTCAGAAAATATTGAGATATCGCAACCATGAAATATCAGCGGTAATGTAAACTGGGTAATCGCTGACGAGTTTGAATCAGGTTGCAGGCTGAAGGCTCAGCCCGTTTTGAATATTTTCATGAGGCTGCCAAGAAACCAATTTTCATCGGCTTTGATCAGGGTTTCCAGTGTACGGTCGGCCTGTTCCCCAACCCTTTTGATGTTATTGATCGCATCCGTAAAAGTTTTCACTTCCTTGTCTCTTTTATCGCCTTCCACTTCGCTCAGGTTGCCAAGCAATTTCAACATGGGATCCAATTCTCTTTTTTTTCTTTCCCTCACTATCTGCCTCACCACTTTCCAGATGTCCTTTTCGGCGGTGAAAAATTCTTTCCTTTCCCCGGATATGATCACCCGCTCCACCAATGCCCAATCGATCAATTCCCTGATATTCATATTGGCGTTCCCTCTGCTGATATTGAGTTGCTCCATGATGTCTTCGGCGCATAGTGGCTTGGGGCTTACCAGCAGCAGGGCATGGATCTGAGCCATCGTGCGATTAATGCCCCAATGCGTTCCAAAAGCGCCCCAGGAGGCTACAAATTGCTGTTTTGCTTCGGCTAATTTCATGATTATGTATTTAGTTGTAATACCGTAAAATCTCAAATGAGCTGAATCCTATCCAAAACTAATAATTAATTTTAAATTTTCAGAATAATTTGAAAGTTTGTGGAAGAGGGGTGTCAGAATGGGGCGCCGTGTGTTTTGCGTATGAGTTTGTCAACGAGGCCCGGAAAGGGTTTTAGGGATTGTATGAAGGTATTGGTGAGCCATTTTTTGCCGAAGAAAGTCTGTACCAGGCGGCCGGTTTGTAACCTTCTTTCAAACAGGCGGCTCCAGTGGTGCCGATAGGTTGATTCCATTTCAACCCTGTCAATATTTCCCTGGAGAAAAGCATTTATTTTTTCGAAGGCGATTTTAGATGCATGCAGCGCCATACTCATGCCATTCCCGCAAAGAGGGGTTATCATGCCTGCTGCATCTCCAACCATCAATACATGATTTTCTACCAACTCCTTTTTGTCGAAGCTGATTTGGGCGATGGTGAGAGGCGATTCAAACAAGAATTCGGATTCGGTAAAGATTTTTTTCAGGTGGGGGTTCCGCTGCAGCACGATGGCTTCCATCTGATGCACCGAATTATTGCAGCGCCCCAATATTTCCGCTGTAGTCAGGTAGCAAAGACAGTATTTTTCGTCCTCAATCCTGGAGATACCGCAATAACCGCTTTCAAAATTGTGCAGCGCAATCTGGTTTGGGGGCTGATTAGACCGGACATGATATTTTACCCCGATATAATTATTGAGTTTATTTGGCTTTTTTTGGGCGAATCGCCGCTCCCATTTCAGGTCAATATTACTTCTTTTGCCGAAAGCCCCGACTGCCACAGATGCTTCGGCCCCGAATGGGATATTTTGTTTTCCGGCTGCAGAACCAGCGATGAAGAAATGTCCATTAGCGAAGCGGATATCATCTGCCTTGGTCTCTTCCAGCAAATGCACCCCTGCCTGCGTGGCCAGACCGGCAAGATAATCGTCCAGCTTGTGACGGCTGATGCCAAATCCCCCCAGCGGTAAACTGTGTTCCACAAAATTTCCCCCTGGTGCGGACACCAATAGCTCTTTGATGGCGGGAAGATTCCAGTCACTTAAAGGCACTCCCAATTCCTCCAGGAAATTCCAGGATTCAAAGCTGATATATTCCCCGCAAACCCGGTGAAATGGGAATTTCTCCTTTTCGAGTACCAAAACCTCATAACCTTCCCTGGCGAGCAAAATAGACAGGGAAAGACCCGCTAAGCCGGCGCCGACTATTGCAATATCATATTTATTGTTTGTTGCCATTTAATAGTGCCGATTGAAAAATGATCGCATCCCTTTCAGTGCGAGTTTTATTTCCGCTATCAAATCTGTCTGCCTGCTGATATGAGCCAGCGGAAGGCCCATTTCCATTTGATTTGATATGGGTAGATCCCGGCTTCATCCAGGATCTTCTGCCATTCGTTTTTTCTGAAACCTCTGAGCACTGAAATGGGCGCATCGTTCTTTACAAGATAACTCTTTGAAAAAATACTACTAAGTGTCTTGATGGAATAGTATGCCAGCCTATGCCGGTGCAAATCATTTATGAAAAACCCTTTTCTGCTGTTGCGCTGCATCCATTGCATCATTCCAACCAGTTCCGATTCGTTGAAATGATGACAGAAGAGAGATGAAAAAATGATATCCGGAATCTTCTGGCCAAAATCCACATTCTTATAGTCGGAAACTATCCATCGAAAATTCCTGCCTTTTGCCTGGCGGATGGCGTGGTCTATGCATTCCTTCCTGATGTCGATCCCCAATAATTTTGTTGCGATATTTTTTTTAGTGCACCATCTGTCAATCGCATTCAGGTTGTCGCCACCCCCGCATCCTATCTCGCAAATGAATAAGGGAGCCTTTAAACTATTATTTGTTCCATTGGAGTGATCATTTTTCAGAAGAGCCTGAATTCCCCGGAGGGTAATCCGGTGACCTCCGAGATATGTGTTGATTGTATTCAGCTCCTCCATATTCAGCCTGATGTCTTCAAACGGAATATGGTCTTCGTCAAGAAACTCTTTTTGATATGATCTTCTGGAAAAATCCACAGGCAAATATTTAAGATTTCCGGTTTATTTCAAAGCCTGATTGATTCAGGAAAATGCCAGAAATGTTTCCATCGTGAGGCCCGGCCCAAAAGCGGCGCCAAATATTTTTTGATTTTCTCCGAAACCCGATTTGTACATCATCTCTTTCAAAACAAATAATATGGTTGGGGATGACATATTCCCGAAATCACGCAGTACCCGATAGCTGGGATCCAGGTGGCCATTGGTCAGCTGAAGACAGTTGCAAATCGCTTCCAGAATTCTTTTACCACCGGGATGCACACACCAATGTGTAATCTCATCTCTGCCAACCCCTGCTGTTTTCAATGCTCTTTCAACGAGTGGTTCAAAATCTTCTTCAATCAAATCGGGAATATACCCACTCAGTGTCATCAGGAATCCACTGGAGGATATTTCCCAGGCCATATCCTTTCTGCCTTTTGGAATTATCTCGGCATAAAAACTCTTCAGACTGAGCCCCTTTGCAGGTTGACTTTCGTGAATAACGAGTGCGGCTGCAGAGCCATCTGAAAAAAGGAGGCTCGAAGCTATATTATCGCTCGTTGCTTCATGCTGAAAATGCAGGGTGCAAAGTTCCGTACACACAATTACCACTCTCGCATCCAACTCGGTCTTGCAAATAGCGTCCGCCATTTTCAAGGCATGGATAGCAGCATAACAGCCCATAAAATTTACCGAGCTGCGATAAATAGTATTTGGCAGGTCCATGAGGCTTACAATCTGCAGGTCCAGGCCGGGCGCGCTCATACCCGTACAACTCACCGTTATGAGATGGGTGATTTCGTCGGGCCGGATAAATCCTTCAATGCAATTCCGGATGGCATCTACCGATAAAGGGGCCGCGTATTTCTGGTACAAGGCCATTCTTTGTTCTACGGTCGGAAATGGCTCGAGATTCTCGCTACGCGGGTAGAATTTCCAATCCTTAACAGGGCGACTATAATCGGCAATTACCGAATATCTGGTTTGAATACCACTCTTGTGATACAGGAATTTCAGCTTTCTTTGATCGGGCTCATTCAGGGCAAATACTCTTTGCATGAAATCGAGGATCTTTTCCTGCTCATGTTTATATGCCGGCAAGGCCGTGGCTATGGAAACAATCTTACTCAAAATTTATGAAGTATAAAGATTATGATAAACGTCGCGTTGGTGCAAACGGAAGCAGTCAGATTGATTAGCATAGTATTGGAAAAATTTGCGGATCGCTCGTTACCCCAAACTTTTCTAGCCCATGCAAAGAAAGATACGAGTACTGGCAGCATGCCGGTTGCTACAATGTAAAATTCTTTTGCCTGTTTGGTTGTAAAAAAATAATAAGCCAAAAAGGAAAAAGCTATACAATAAACTATACCACAATAGATAAAGGTTCCCTTTTTGCCTAACAGGTAACTGATAGTTCTAACACCATCCTTCAAATCGGATTCATGTTGGTAAATCTGTGTGAGCGGATAAAATCCGCCAATCAACAAGCTGGATGCCACCATAGGTACAACAGGAACCGCAAGCGACTTATTCGCGCTCCCACCATGATATACGATCCAGAAAACCACGGCACCCTGGAAAAATATGACCGTCAGATAACCCAGGATGGGATATTTCTTAAGGCGGATTCCACGGTAACTATAGGCTCTTGAAGAAATAATATAAGCGCTCACTCCCGCAACAAAATAGATACTGATATAGAAACTCAAAACGATGGCCAGGATATCCATGCAAATGGTGAACCAAAATAGTTGCCTGCTGGGTTGCAACGGATTCTTCAGGCCCCCGATACTTCCCTGATCGCGGTCCATATAACTGTTGTATCCATTGCTGGCGGGATAGACCAGGAGGTGTAGGATCACAAATACCAATAAAGCATCCAAGGCATTGATGGATCCTGCCTGGCCTAGCGCAAACCAATACACGGGCATGAGGAAAAAGGAAAAAGGGAAGCGCAGCAATTGTATGGTAGAATACTTAATCATATCCATGCCCCTGTACGGGAATTGAATCAATTTGTTTGCGTCGATTTGAAAAAATATACCGGGATCAGTAAGATCGGGATTTTTGAACGGGATTCACCCTGCTTCTTTATTCCTCTACCTGATATGCAATTGAATGGTTAGATCCGGCGCTGCCACAATCAGGGGTCAGTTCATGGAATGGAGTGCCACACGGTTTCCTTCCGAATCCAGTATCAGGGCCCAAAAGCCGAGTTTTTCAGCAGGACTGATGATCGTTTTAGGCGTGATAATGCTTCCTCCCGCGGGTATTACCCTGTCCAGCACAATTTGAAGGTTGGGCTGGCAATTGAGGTAAACCAGGGATCCGCTTTGTGAGGGGCTATGGAAACCCGGCCTTTCCACAATGGCTCCTCCAACCTTGCCGTTCTGGAAATCATAGAGGAAAAATCCCATCAGTGCTGGCCCTACCTGCGATTGAGGCATCTGGTAGTCGAAAATTGTTTCATAAAATTTTTTGGCTCTCATAAAATCGGTAACGGGTATTTCAAACCAATTGAGCGCGTTTCCAATTTCCATATCAAAGTTATTTTGGCTGAAAGAATGAGTCTGGCATGGATCTTCAACGATATTGAAGGGCCGGAGCAGCATTCAGGATGGGAACGGCAGGGCAGGAGGAAAGAATACGGAAAATTAGATAGAAGCCGGCGGTCTGGCAAGCAGGCGGAGAACTTTCGGTTCAGTTGCCGGAACCCCAGACGGCAGGTGTTAGTAACGGTTTTCCAGGCCCGAAGGCTAAATGGCGGGATTGCCTTCTATCCCAAACCCAATTTCCGGGCTCATGCCTTGAACCCGGCAAGCAGGGAAAATACGGCTTATTTTCTGGTTTTTTGGGATTATATAAATAGGATTGATAATACGAGGCTCTTGAAACCAAGGCCTGGGCGGGTGTGAACGGAGAATGTATGATTCAGGGGCAAGAAAATCCAAACCCATTCGTTAACTATTTTATCTCTAACCTAAATCTCAATATTATGAAAAAAATCCTGGCAGCATGTGCCTGCTTTGTTCTGGTAGCTACTGTCAAGGCCCAAGATGGCCCCAAAAATGTGGTTAAAATTAATCCACTTGGAATCTTTTTCGGTTCCGCCAGCGTTGCTTATGAAAGAGCGTTATCTGAAAAATCTTCTATTGTAATTGCACCTTCCTTCGGCTATATCAAGAGCGGAGGCAGCAAGTACACAACATTTGGTCTGGCTGCCGAATATCGGTTCTACTTATCTCAGTCCAAATCTGCTCCGGCTGGTTGGTACTTGGGGCCCGGCGCTTCCTTTGCCAGTGGATCGGCCAAAACAACCGATTCCTTCAATGGAACAAGTGAAAAAGTGAGTGTGAGTGGTTTCTCCGCTAAAGGCATTGTTGGACACCAATGGATATTCAACGGAGGCTTCGCCCTGGACCTAAACGCCGGTATTCAATATTTCAGCCTGAATGTTAAAGATAATTCTGAAGGCATCGGTAATTTTAACGGAATCCTGCCGGCACTTGGTTTTGCGGTTGGTTATAGTTTTTAATGAACTCTTTCTTATAAATCAAAATTGCCCTCATGTAAGGGCAATTTTTTTTTAGGAATCATTTCAGTTCTGTTAGCAATATTTTTTTCCATCTCACTTTTATGCCGCCGCCATCGTGTATTTGAAGTGCGATGAATCCTTCGCCCTGACCGATTTTTTCATCTTTGATGTAGATCATCTGATGTCCATTGAGCCAGGTGCTAACTTCATCACCCACTACTTTAATTTTCATCACATTCCAGTCGCCTTGTTTCAGATAATGTTCGTCTTCAGCTTTGGGCTGTATCAGCCAGCCTCGTCCATAGGATTCATAAATGCCCCCTGTATGCATATTAAGCGGTGCAACTTCGGCCTGCCATCCACTGATTTTGATACCCTCAATGGAAGACCGGAAGAATACACCACTATTGCCATTGGCTTCCTGCTTGAATTCCACTACCAGGATGAAATTCTTGTAAGGCTTGTCTGTTGATAAATATCCATATTGTTTGTCAGGACCACTCTCACAAATCAATTCACCCTTTTCTACATACCATTTTTCAGTACCATGGATGGTCCAACCTGAAAGATCCTTTCCATTGAATAGAGACTCTGGCTTTTGCGCGAATAAGCAGGTTACAGCCACCGTTAGTGACAGAAGCAATGTAATTTTCTTCACGATAAATATATTTTTTTGAAGATAAGGAATTATTGGATGCAGGAAGAGCGAATTATACTGAATGTAGAATTAGCCAACTAATAATAAGGTTAAAGTCAATTGTTATTTATAAATATGCCTGAAATATTCAAACCATACCGGTCCTTTATTTCGTTTTTTCAGGATGCATTTACTTCGAGTGCGGAAACCTTCTCAACCTTTGTAATCCATTCTCGCCCTGATGGTGGCTGCGGCTTCAGCGCCCGCCCATTTATTGCATAAATAGAGTCCAAGGTCAATCGAAGAGGTAACAGCGCCGGCCGTGATTGCATTTCCATCTTCCACGATTCTTTCTTTTGATACCTGCGCGCAATAAGGCTTCAGGTTTTCATATTCACTGAAATGCGTGGTAGCTTTTTTGCCCTGCAGAAATCCCGCGGCGCCCAGCAGCAGGCTGCCTGTGCAAATAGATATCCTGTAACTTGATTTTTCGGCAGTTCTGAGCCAATTGATAAATCCCTCATCATGCACCAGTGTGCGGGTGCCATAACCCCCTGGCACAATGATTACATCGTAAGCCTCCAGTGAGGTTTTTATTTTGGTGGGATTTACCGAAAGCCCGTAATGATCAGCAACCGAATTCGTGTATGAACAAATATCCCATTCCAGGTCATTTATAAATCCCATATGCTTCAAACGTGTAATAGGGTCATATATCCCTACCAGGTCGAGCCAGGTGATATCATTGAATATGATAAAAGCGATTTTCATCTCTTCAATATTTGGGAACTTAATAAACGGCGGCCGTCAATCAAAATCAGAATTTATTCCGGGCCGGCACATGCTTGATCATTCTGTTTTGGTGGGAATGGGTCATTTATATTATGATCATGAAAAAACCTGCAGGCCTTATTGAAAGTACCTTACATAGCAGCCGGGAATAAAGGGTAGCCTGATAAATCTAATTCAGACAAGGGAATCCGTTCCGTTTCCATCAAACCAGCATCGTAACGGGGTTTTCGAGATATTTCCTGAATGTTTGCAGGAAGGAGGAACCAACTGCTCCATCCACACACCTGTGGTCGCAACTGAGAGTCACCTTCATGATATTTGTTACGCCAAACCCGTCTCCTTTCCTTACCACTACTTCCTTGATTGTTCCAACTGCCATGATGCAGCTATCCGGAGGATTGATGATGGCGGTGAATTCATCAATATCCATCATGCCCAGGTTTGAAATGGTGAAAGTGTTCCCGGTGAAGTCTGGCGGTTGCAATTTTTTGATTCTGGCTTTCCCGCTCAGTTCTTTGCTTTCCGCCGCTATCTGGCTCAATGATTTTTGATCTGCAAATTTCACAACGGGCACTATCAGGCCTTCGTCAATAGCCACTGCTATGCCAATATGTATATGATGCCATTGGCGAATGCTGTCATTTAGCCAACTGCTGTTCACCGCAGGATGTTGGCGCAAGGCCATGGCCGAGGCTTTTACCACCAGGTCGTTGAAACTGATCTTCACGGGGCTCAATTCATTCATTTGTGTGCGTGAGCTGATGGCATTGTCCATATTGATTTCCATCGTAAGATAGAAATGCGGTGCGCTGAATTTACTTTCGCTGAGGCGTCGTGCTATCGTCTTTCTTATCTGGCTAAGAGGCAGATCTGTATAACCTTCGGTTCCAGGCGCTGCAACAAATGCGGCCACGGCTGGTGTTGGAGCAGGACTACCCGCAATAGTGGGGGCAGCTGTTTTGGCGGCAGGAACAAAATTGTCGATATCCCTCTTAATAATTCTTCCACCATCACCACTTCCCTTCACCAGATGAAGGTCAACCCCTTTGTCGGCTGCCAGTCTTTTGGCAAGTGGCGAAGCTTTGATTCTTCCATTGCCAGATCCATTGAATTCATAGCTTGGCTGGGCTGCAGGTTGAACCGCTGGCACTACGGTGGATGAACCCGTAGCGATGGGCGCAGAAGGGGAAGCCTGCGGACTTTTCAGGGACTGTACCAGACCACTTATATCCGTTCCTTCTTTTCCAATGATGGCTATCACGTCATTTACCTTAGCGGCTTCGCCCGCGGGAACTCCCGTGTACAACAAGGTCCCGTCTGCATATCCAACCACTTCCATGGTTGCTTTATCGGTTTCCACATCTGCCAAACTATCATCACTCTTCACTTTGTCACCCACTTTCTTATTCCACTGAATAATCTTGCCTTCCGTCATGGTATCGCTCAACAGGGGCATCCTGATAACGGTTACGCCCAATTGCTCCGGAGTTATTGTTGTGGCTGCCGTGGCTGTAGCCGCTGCTGCAGGAACGGTTTTTGGGGCCGCTGTTTCTTTGGTAGCGGCCGGGCTGGCTTCAGTGGCCTTAGGCGCCGATGCTGTGGCGCTGCTCAAGGCTGGTTTATAGTCTTCCCCGGGCTTGCCAATCACGGCTATCACATCATCCACTTTTACGCTTTTTCCCTTATCCACACCTATATATAATAGTGTGCCATCCTGGTAGCTTTCAAGCTCCATGGTAGCCTTATCCGTTTCCACTTCGGCAAGCAGGTCGCCGGACTTCACCTTATCTCCCACATTCTTGTGCCATTCCACAATCACCCCTTCTGTCATGGTATCCCTCATTCGTGGCATTCTGATGACGGCAGTCATATACTTTATAAGAATTCTAGTTTATGTTCTCAGTTTTGGTAGGTTGTAATTAATGCAAAAAGCCCAAATAGAACCCGAGTCAG
>CALFNL010000051.1 GCA_937902875.1 uncultured Bacteroidota bacterium
AACGGAAAGAACCCGTATCACCTATGATACCCGCGTACAAACATTCAGCGATTTCTTCATTTATCTTGTCTTTATTGCCGGAATCAATGATAAAATCATATACCATTTCGGCTGTCGAACTTTTTGAAACCAGGCTGATCCCGTATGCGAATGATTCAGTCTCCGGCTGCTCATGGTGATCAATCAATATCCTGTCGCATTTCAGGCTTCTCAATTTGGGCGCCAGATTCCTGGTGCGATCAAGCGAGTTAAAATCCAGGCAAAATACCCATTCAGCCGCATCCAGGATAGCGTTTGATTTTTCGCGTGTAAGCTCATAATCCAATACTTCTCTGCATCCGGGCATCCAATTCAGGAATTCAGCCCAATTGGTGGGAGAAATCACATTTACCTGGTGCCCCAACTGCTTCAGAAAATTGGCAAATCCCAGGGAAGATCCCATCGCATCCGGATCAGGTTTTTGATGCATGGTAACAACTACTTTTCGCGGGCTACCGAGCAATGGAAAAATCTCCTGAATAGGTTTCATAATAGAGGCGCAAAAATCAATTATAATATCTATACGGTCAAATCTTTTTTAATGCTGCGCAGGACTACTTTGGCGCCTGATAAAAGGCAATGCCAGAAACGATGCTTTGGTGGCTAAAGTTTATTGGAACAACTGCGGATCAAAACTGCGCAAATTTTGAAATTGGTAGTGATTCAATATACCTTTGCCACCCAAAAAGAAAGGGAAATATGACTAACATAACATTCACGATGATTAAGCCGGATGCATTCAGGAATGGTTTTACCGGCGCCATACTTGATAAGATTATCAAAGCTGGGTTTCGTATCGTTGCCATGAAACTGACTTTCTTATCAAAGGATAAAGCTGGCGAATTTTATCAGGTTCATAGAGAAAGGCCATTTTATGGTGAATTGGTGGATTTCATGAGCAGTGGCCCAATTGTTGCAGCCATTTTGGAGAAAGACAACGCTGTACAGGATTTCCGAAAACTCATTGGCGCTACAGACCCTAAAAAGGCCGATGCCGGAACGATTCGCAAGCTATATGCGGAAAGCGTTGGGAACAATGCCATTCATGGCAGTGACAGTGATGAAAATGCGAAGATCGAATCAGACTTTTTCTTCAGCAACCTGGAGTGATTCTAGGGGTAACTACCTAAAAAACTGGAAAAACAATCTGTTTTTTCCACATAAACTCTTTTTGGCATAATCTTAGAAGCATTACAAATATCTTTCTCAAGGGTTTAGGGTTGAAACTAAAGGGGGCTCATGTCTATGAGCCTCTTATTTTTTACTAAGGTTTAAGTATCAGTAATTTAACGTTCCCCCTGATGAGAAGCAGGATTTCGTGTTTAATCAGACTCATATTTCCTGGCCCCTTATGCCTCAATTTCTTATCAAATAGCCGAGCCCTGATAAGACCATTAAGGTGATTTCACAACTGCTTCTTCTCCATACAATTGAGCTCTGAATTTGAGTGAAGGAGAGGGAATGAGAGGACCCAGGCCCAGCAGTGCCCATTTCTTGTCAATTGCCGCAATGGTAGGCTCATCTGCAACTATAATATTCGGCCAATCACGGTCAAAATCATCCAGCTCTTTTGTCTTTCTGGTACCATCCAATCCAAGGCAGGCGAATCTTTTATCATTTCCTGATAAGGAAGGCCTTTCCACCAATGTGCTGTCTCGTTTAGGATCCAGATTATTACAGAAACGCCAAAGGGCAACAGGGAGATCATTTGGATCTACAGTGTGCTCCACGTAGAGTACAATTTTGACTGATTCCATATCTTCCTGGGTTGCGCATAATAGCTCATGCAAAGAGCGGATATGATTCTTGCGGT
>CALFNL010000052.1 GCA_937902875.1 uncultured Bacteroidota bacterium
CGGGCAAGGATTCCGCAAGAACAGCAGCTCCGGAGGAGCCCGCTGTTTGTAGCCCCAGGTCCCAAATAGGAAGCGGCTCCATAGGAGCCCCCTGTAAAGAAATCATCATCAATCAATGAAATAATACAAATACGCATTTAGTGAAAGTATTAACAATTGAAAATACAATCTTAGGCAGGTGTGACAGAGGATAATATGTAAAAGCATTAGCAAATGAACAATTATCTGGCCAGGTTGGCCAATTGAAGATAATTCTGACTCTATGAAATTGTAGTCCAGACCGAAATTGCTTTTCCCCTTGTATCAAATCATTTCACTTTGAAGCAAAGGATTCTTGACTGCATTCTTGCCTTCGGCAAAGTTTTTGGAGGCTTCAATAAAGCGCACGAACAATGGATGCGGACTTTCCACCGTGCTCTTTAGCTCGGGATGGTATTGCACACCAATGAAAAAAGGATGCTTGGGCAATTCCACTATTTCCACTAATCCACTGCCTGGATTCCTTCCACTGGCCATCATGCCTGCCTGCTCAAATTTTTCGAGATATGCATTGTTGAATTCCCAGCGATGACGGTGCCTTTCACTGATTATATCCTGATTGTATATCTTTTTAGCGAGACTGCCATCCCTGAGTTCACAGAGATAGGCGCCCAAACGCATGGTGCCTCCTTTCGCGGTGATCTTTTTCTGCTCCTCCATCAGGTCAATAACTGGATTGGATGTATCGGGATTCATCTCGGTAGAATGGGCGTCTTTGAGACCCAGTACATTCCTGGCATATTCGATCACAGACATCTGCATACCCAAACAAATACCAAAAAACGGAAGGCGGTGCTCACGAGCATATTTCACGGCGAGAATCTTTCCTTCAATACCTCTGTGTCCGAAACCCGGCGCTACCAGCAACCCATCCAGGTTGCCAAGTTTTTCGGATACATTCTCTTCGCTGATGAATTCACTATGAATATTGACCACATTAACGCTGCATTCATTCATGGCGCCTGCATGCACAAACGCTTCCAAAATGGATTTATAAGCATCCTGCAATTCAATATATTTCCCTATCAATCCAATATTCACTTTATTCTTGGGATATTTTAATTTGTCCAGGAATTCCTTCCATTTGGTCAAATCGGGCTCATTGTATTGGGAGATATCCAGTTTCTTCAAACAGATCAGGTCAAGTTTTTCGCGCATCATTGCCAGAGGCACTTCATAAATGGTGGGAGCATCGGCTGCTTCAATAACGGCCTCCTGCTTTACGTTGCAGAACAAGGCAATCTTACGCCGTATTTCCGGAGACAATGGCTTTTCGGTGCGGCATACGATGATATCCGGGTGCACGCCTTCCTGGCTCAGAAGCTTTACACTGTGCTGCGTAGGTTTGGTCTTCAGTTCTTTCGCGGCACGGAGGTAGGGCACCAGCGTGAGGTGCAAAACCAGGCAGTCTTCATCCGGCAATTCCCACTGAATCTGGCGCACGGCTTCTATAAAAGGTAAACTTTCTATATCGCCTACCGTACCCCCGATTTCCGTAATAACGATATCATATCCGTCGCTCCCAAGGAGCATCATCCTTCTTTTTATTTCATCCGTTATATGTGGGATCACTTGTACTGTTCTCCCCAAATAAGCTCCTTCCCGCTCCTTATTGATTACGGTCTGGTAAATGCGACCGGTAGTAACGTTATTTGCCTGTGAAGTGTAAATATTGAGGAATCTTTCGTAGTGCCCGAGGTCGAGATCCGTTTCAGCGCCATCTTCCGTTACATAACATTCTCCGTGTTCATATGGGTTGAGGGTTCCGGGATCCACATTAATGTATGGATCAAATTTCTGAATGGTCACTCTCAATCCCCTGGCCTGCAGCAATTTTGCCAGCGATGCCGAAATGATGCCTTTCCCCAATGAAGACGTTACGCCACCGGTAACAAAAATATACTTGGCCATGATTCAAATCAATTAAATATTCAATAAATGGTCTCTATTAGAATTCAGGAACAGGCTTCAAAAATTATTCCGGCATTCGTCATATCCTGGCAGTCGAATGGCTCGTTGACGAATCCGAATTCAATGAACAAAAGATTAGCTGAATTTCCTTATTCAATCCACAATGAAAAATGACCTGCGGGAATAAATGGAATTTGTGTTATAAATCCGTGAGGTCATGCAAAGATACAGTTTTTTATTCTTGTACAATAAATCAGCTTTTCATTGTGGAAAAATGCGTTGAAATCCTTGATAACTGACTAATTGCGCAGGCTGACAAAATGGAAGTCTTAACTTTAAGTCTGATTTTTTCATAAACCAAACTTATTTGTTATGAAACGCCTCATTCCTTTCTTACTTTTTTGTATAGTGACAACTGTTGTTCAGGCTCAAAATAAGATGGCCTGTTGCAGTAAGACCGATGCCACAGACGAATTTGCCAAACTGGCTTCTGACAAGAATTTTGTAAGCAGCCATGAAGAGCCCCTTCCTTTCAGCTTTCACAGTGATAATGGAAAGGATATCAGTTTCAAGGCCTCAGATGGTTCGGATGCGCATGGATGGGAGATCAGGGCAAAAAATCCATCACCCTATTGGATCATAGTTATCCATGAATGGTGGGGACTGAACGACTATATCAAGAGAGAATCTGAAAAATTCTGGAATGATTTCGGCGTAAATGTGCTGGCTGTTGATCTCTATGACAACAAGATTGCCAATACCCAGCAGGATGCAGCGGCTTTTATGCAGGCTGTTAAAACTGAGCGGGCCGAGGCCATCATCAAGGGGGCCATCGCCCATGTGGGGAAAAATGCAAAAATCTTCACGATTGGCTGGTGTTTCGGAGGAGGCTGGAGCCTGCAGGCTTCATTGATGGCTGGTAAGCAGGCGGCCGGATGCATCATGTATTATGGTATGCCTGAGAAAGACCCGGAACGTTTGAAAACCCTGCACGCCGATGTACTCGGCATTTTCGCGGATCAGGATGGATTCATTACTCCAAAACTGGTTAGCGAATTCCAGGAAAATATGAAAAAAGCTGGCAAGAATCTTACGGTTCACCACTACGATGCCGTGCATGCATTTGCCAATCCCAGCAATCCAAAATACGATAAGGCGGCTTCGGAAGACGCTTATAAATATCTACAGGAATTTTTGAAAGCGAGAATAAAGAAATAAGGGTAAACTCTTGAAAATGCCCAGCAGACTCTGCCAAGCAAAAGACCTCTCCCGGAGAGGCCTTTTTGCGTAGAATTGAATGGGTCGATAGTTATTTTCAGAAAACTATAATTCTGATAACGCTTGTAAATAACGCATGGATAAATAAAATATTATGGCTGAATTGCAATAATTAAGTTCCATCCAATATTCAATAGCCGTCCAATAATTGCAGGATGCAGTGATCGCATTAATCCGTGGCGATCTTTTCATAGCTTGTTACCAGCCCCTTGATCAGGGATGAGCTGAATCCCTGGTGTTCCATTTCATTGAGGCCCGCGATAGTGCATCCCTGGGGTGTGGTAACTTTGTCGATCTCCTGCTCAGGGTGAGACCCTTTCAATAATAATAATTGTGCCGCTCCCTTGACCGTTTGAGCCGCAATGAGACTGGCCGTGGCCGCGTCAAAACCGATTTCTATGCCTCCCTGGATATTGGCGCGGATATAGCGCATCGCAAACGCCGTTCCGCAGGCACCCAGCACCGTGGCGGCATTCATGAGCTTTTCCTCGATCACCACTACCCTTCCCAGTTGTTCGAAGAGTTCCGTGACATAGTCCATCTGTTCCTCACTGGTATGCATGGCCGAAATACAGGTCATGCTTTCCTGTATGGCAATGGCCGTGTTGGGCATGGCTCTGGCCACGGCCAGCCTTTTTCCTACAATGCGAAGAATATGCTCCACAGATATTCCGGTTACCACCGATACCAGCAGGTGTTTTGATTCATGAAAAGTATCCCGAACCGATTTCAATACCTCCTCAACCTGAAATGGCTTCACCGCCAATATCACCAGGCTCGCGAATCGAACGGCTTCCACATTGTTGTTGGTGACCAGTACGCCTTTTTCCTCCAGGTTCCGGAGCGTGCTTATATTCCTTTTGGTGACAATGATATGTTCGGGCAAGATGAATCCGCTGTTGATCAGGCCTTCGGCTATGGCCGTACCCAAATTGCCCCCGCCAATAATGGCAATCTTTTTGTCCATGGTTACATGATTTATACTTTGGTAAAGATAACTAAACCCCCTGATCGGCATCCTGCCTGGGAAAGACACAAAAAAAGCCAGGAGGATTGGTCCCTCTGGCCACTACCCCTTGCCGGTAGCGTCAATAATATTTTGATACGGCAAGATAATTCCTCACGTAATCATCAACGCCTTCCTCCAGACTGTAAAATGATTCCCGGTACCCGGCCCTCCTCAGTTTATCCATTTTGGCTTCCGTGAAATATTGGTATTTATCCCTGATGTCTTCCGGCATATCAATGAAACGAATATCAGCCTTAAGGTCCAGTCCCGCAAAGGTGGCAGCCGCGAGATCATGGAAACTTCTCGCTTTACCCGTGCCCAGGTTATAGATGGCAGAGGCGGGTTGCTTTTCCATCATCCAATAACAAACACGGATCACGTCTTTCACATAGATGAAATCCCTGAGTTGTTCCCCGTCTTTGAAATCCGGGCGGTGCGACTTGAATAGTTTCACAAATCCATGCTGCCTGATCTGGTTGAATGAGTGAAATATTACGCTGGCCATCCGGGCTTTATGATACTCATTCGGACCATAAACATTAAAAAATTTCAGTCCCGCCCAAAAAGGAGGATGACTATGCTGCTTCAGAACCCATTTGTCAAATTCATTCTTTGATACACCGTATGCATTGAGAGGCTTTAATTTTTCAATCAGCGAAGGGTCGTCTTCATAGCCCCATTCACCCGCACCGTAAGTTGCGGCCGAAGACGCATAAACAAGTGGAATCTGGTGCACCACACAATAATCCCATATATCCTGGGAATATTCTACATTAAGACGCGAGTGAACTGCATAGTCAAACTCGGTCGTATCTGTGCGGGCGCCCAAGTGGAATATGAAGGCAATATCAGGCCTGGACTGACGGAGCCAGGAGAAGAAAAGATCCCTGTCTATTGCCTGCAGAAATTTCTTGCCTTGCAAATTGGGCTTCTTATCCAGCCGGTCAAATTCATCCACCAATATCAAATGCTCGAAACCCTGCTGATTCAGGTAGCTCACCATACAACTGCCAATGAAACCAGCGGCACCAGTAACTACTACGATCGAATCCCTGGTGATGGAGGGGTGATCAAATTCTAATTTCTTTTCCAGATTGACCATGGTATAAATTGGGCTTGACTGAACTTTTCCATTTGCCAAAAAACCCTTTCCTCTATTCCGGTAAATACTGATTCAGGTGCATTTCAATTGCGCCATCATATTTTTCTTTCCAATATTCAATATGGCCCCAGTTTTCTGAATTCACGCGTACCAGGCCTGCCGTCACCATCCCCAGTTTCTCGTAAGTCTGGCCCTTGCTTTGCAGCATGGATTCAAATTCATGAAGATCTTCCCCCGGCACCGATACAACTACCCTGCTCTGCGCTTCTCCGAACCAATAGGCATCCTTTCGAATACCCGTTTGCTCAGGTCGCACGTCAAATCCCAGGCCACGGGGGAAGGCGCTCTCACAAAGCGTCACGAACAAGCCTCCTTCACTGATATCGTGCGCCGAACTCACGCGTTTTTCAGCGATGAGCATACTAACGGTTTGCTGCAAGCGAAACTCTTCTTCCAGGTCGAAATGCGGCGCAGGGGAAAACTCCACGCCGCATAATTTATGAAGGTATTCAGAAGAATTGATGTCATCCCTGCTTTTACCCAGCAAGTAGATCCAGTCTCCCGGCTCCTTGAAATCCAAGGTCATCTTATCGTTGACATTCGCGAGCAGCCCCACCATTCCGATAGTAGGCGTTGGATAAATGGCGCCTTCGGGATGCTGATTGTAGAAACTCACATTGCCACCGGTAACCGGCGTATCGAATTTCCTGCATGCTTCACTCATACCCTTGATGGCTTCTACAAACTGGTAGTACACTTCAGGGTCATAAGGATTGCCGAAATTGAGGCAATTCGTAACACCCAGGGGTAGTCCACCGCTGCACACTATATTCCTTGCTGCTTCACTAACCGCAATCATGCACCCTTTAAAAGGATCGGCAAATACATAGCGGCTATTGCAATCCGCGGTAAGCGCGAGGCCTTTTCTTGTTCCCTTCACCCTCACAATCTGCGCGTCGGAGGGCGCATTGGTGGAGGCATTTGCCGTGCCCACCATGCTATCATACTGAGTACTCACCCAGCGCTTGGAAGCGATATTAGGAATACATATGATCTGGTCTGCGACAGATTTGAGATTTTCAGGAATAGCGATATCCGCCGGATCGAAAGATTTTACTTTTTTGAAATAGGCCGGTTCCCTGTATTCCCTCTCATACACTGGTGCGCCGCCACCCAATACCAGGCTCTCCGCAGGCAATTCTGCTTCCAGCCTGCCCTGCATATAAAAGCGCAAGATGCCATCATCTGTTACCTCCCCGATATTTGAACATGGCAGATCCCATTTATCAAAAATCTTGAGCACATCATTTTCCCGCCCTTTCTTAACGATCATCAGCATGCGCTCCTGGCTTTCACTCAGCAGCAATTCCCAGGCCTTCATATTTTTTTGACGCGCGGGTACCTTGTCAAGGTCAATGCGCATACCTACCCCGCCTTTTGCGCTGGTTTCGGCTGTAGAACAAATGATTCCCGCCGCACCCATATCCTGCATCCCTACCAGGGCACCGGTGGGAATAACTTCGAGACAGGCTTCCAGCAATTTTTTCTCCTGAAAGGGATCGCCCACCTGAACGGCAGGCAGGTCTTCCATACTATCCGCTGTAATATCCGCCGATGCGAAAGACGCTCCACCAATTCCATCCTTTCCGGTGGCCGAACCCACTATGAATACGGGATTGCCAGGGCCTGCAGCAGTGGCGCTTACGGTTTGCGCGGATTTGACCACACCCACACTCATGGCGTTAACAAGCGGATTGGTATGATAACAATCTTCAAAATAAATTTCGCCACCTACGGTAGGTACGCCAAAGCAATTGCCATAGTGCCCTATGCCGTGTACAATACCACTCAGCAGGTGCTGGGTCTTGTCGTCTGAAAGATTTCCAAAGCGCAGGGAATTCAATGCCGCGATTGGTCGGGCTCCCATCGTAAAAATATCACGATGGATGCCCCCTACTCCCGTTGCAGCGCCCTGGAAAGGTTCAATGGCAGAAGGATGATTATGTCATTCAATCTTAAACGCCACTCCGTATTAATCTCCACTAGCTGCAAGTCCCGCAGTTTCTTCGCC
>CALFNL010000053.1 GCA_937902875.1 uncultured Bacteroidota bacterium
ATGGGTTCCATTTGATATCCAGGGTAGTAAGAGCAAGCTAATTCCATGCAATGGGATGATTCCGCCTGTGTTGAATTGTTGATGCGCGCTAGGATTATTGCCTACGATCGCCATCTTTCACGAGTGCGATTTCTTCCGGAGACCATGCCCTCAGCTTGCGCACTTGTTTGATGGCCATTTTGATTAATCGAATTCCTTTTGGGTACATTTGAGAGTAGGATTCTGAATAGTGGTAACGCGTGAGGACAAGCGCCAAGGCGGTAATTTGTTTGAGATATAATGAAAGGACGCCCAATCGCCAGCGATGTATTATTCCTGTTCATCCTGTCGTTTGAAGCCGATCTTCCTGCGTGGTGGTTGTGGTGGATTGAGCAATTGTTTCAGGTATTCAAAAATCATTCCTATATCTCCATCATGGCCGGTCACTTTCCTTTCCAACTGCTCCAGCTTTAATAAGATATCCTTATTCATCACAATCATTTCCCTTAGCTTGCTGTATATACGCATGATCTGGATATTGACAACAATCGCTCTTTTGCTATTCAATACACTTGATAACATGGCTACTCCCTGCTCTGTAAACACATACGGCGCTGTTCTGCGTCCGCCCCAGTTTATAGTTTCATTTTGAAGCATCAGGTTATTAAATTCTTTTTGCTTTAGTCGAAACATAAAATCATCCGGAAACCTTTTGCTGTTCCGTCTAACAGCTTTATTCAGGTTGCCTGTTGTTACGCCATACAATTCTGCCAAATCATTGTCAAACATCACTTTTTTGCCCCGAATAAGAAAAATCTTACTGATCACAAATTCGTCCTGAACTAAAATATGCCTTGCCATTTCTGATCTTATTTAAGTGTACAAAAATATCGGCTCCATTTTGATATTCCAATTTGGAAGAGCAAGTTGATTTCATTCAAAGGGATGATTCAGGCTGGGTTGATTGGTGGATGAGTCGCGTCTTTGTTGGAGTATCCCTATCAGGTTGAAAAAACTTGTGAAAGGCCCCCACAATTCTAAGTTTTTTCCATTCTACTTAGCGTATTTTTCTTTCTGTTTTTGTTTTCTAAACCTTTGTTCTTGTTTTCATATCAGCTAATATCAGCTAAGGTAAACTCACTCACAAGGTCCGGTTGGGAACGCTATTCCGGTCCGAGTTTGGACTTAAAAAGTAAAACCCCCACTTGCGAAAATATGTTTGCTACTTTCGAAGACTGGCGCATAGTCTTTCGCAACGAATGGCCAGCACAATTATGCATTGCAGTTAGCCAACCAAAAAATTTGTGCCCTCCTGGAATTAAGGGAATAGAATAATGAGGCTACTTTCTTCCGGAGCCAGCCTCTGACGAATTGGTTTCTTGAATATTCTAAAAGAATCGGTTCTTTATTTCCTTCCTTCCTGCATCGCGTTCCCGCTTCTTGGAGCGATCTGCTGCTTGAACAGTTGAAATTTGGAGGGCAATTCCTTCACAGGCCACAATCCATTGCTCTCATCTATATCCGCTGTTTCCCGCATTGGGTCCAGGCGAATGGATGCAACTTCTTTGTCTTTAATGAAAACTTTGGTCACGCTATATTCATTGTGTTGCCATACCCGCACGGGTATTCTGTCAATCTCCCTGCTACCATCCCTGAATGTCCATTCAATAATTATGGGCATGATCATTCCACCTTTATTGGAGAAACTGAGCTCATAAAAATTCTTGTCCACCCATTTTGATTTGTTCGCGCTGTCTGTTGGCGGATTAGGCGCCCTGAATTGCCGAAGCGCCGCGTCGGCTCCTCTGTTAAAATAGTAGTAATCCCTGAGCGCGGTATCCGCATCGGTTGCAAAATTGATGGACTTGTCGGTCCTGTTCCTGATGGCATTCAGCGCTTCGAATGCAGGCTGGTCAAATGCTTTGGTGTTCACTTCATCGTCAAGCCTGAACCATTTTACGCTGTCAAGTGAAATATCAACAGGCTCGGTTCCAAACCACCAGCCACGCCAGAACCAATCCAGGTCCACTCCCGAAGCATCTTCCAGGGTCCGGAACAAATCGGCGGGCGTTGGATGTTTAAAGGCCCAGCGCCTTGCATATTCTTTAAATGCATAATCAAATAATTCTCTCCCCATAATAGTTTCACGTAACATATTCAACCCGGTCGATGCCTTCGCATAGGCGTTGCTGCCAATGGATATTACAGCGTCATAACCGGTCATGATGGGTTCCAACTGATCCCTGGGCTGGCTCATATAATCGGTGATTAAATGGGGAGGTCCCCTGCGGGAAGGGTATTTATTGTCAAATTCCTGTTCGGCCAGGAACTGACAGAAGGTATTCAATCCTTCGTCCATCCACCACCATTGTCTTTCGTCGCTGTTCACGATCATGGGGAAAAAGTTATGGCCTACTTCATGGATGATCACACTGATCATTCCAAGCTTGGTGGCTTCGGTGTAAGTGCCGTCTTTTTCTGTGCGCCCGTTGTTGAAGCATATCATCGGGTATTCCATGCCGCTTGAACCTTCCACTGAAATGGCTACCGGGTAGGGATAAGGTATGGTATGTTTGGAATACACTTTCAGCGTATGTGCTACTACTTTAGTAGAATATTTTATCCACAGAGCGTAAGCCTCTTTGGGATAATAGCTCATGGCCATGATCTTCCTGCCCTCCACATAGGTGGGCATCGCGTCCCATACAAATTTTCGGGAGGCGGCCCATGCGAAATCCCGCACATTGTCTGCTTCATACATCCAGGTCTTCTTGTTCCGACTCTTTTCTTTTTCGTTGTCAACCGCTTCGGCCAGGGTCACTACTTCGTATGGTTGTTTGGCATTTTGGGCCAGCTGCCATCTCTTAAGCTGGTCGGTAGTCAATACCTGGGGATAGTTCTTACATTCACCCGTAGCTGCAATTACAAAATCTGAGGGCACAGTCATCTTTACCTTGAAATTCCCGAAGGTCAGAGCGAATTCGGCCCCGCCGCTGAATTGCATATTCTGCCATCCCTGGAAATCGCTGTATACAGCCATCCGGGGATACCATTGGCTCATGGTAAATACATGGTTGCCGTCTTCCGGAAAATATTCGAATCCGCCGCGGCCTCCCTGGAATTTTCTATCGGGGATCTTATAATTCCAGTCAACCCTGAATGAGAATTTTTGACCGGGCCTCAGCACCAAAGGGAGGTCCAACCTCATCATGGTCTTGTTGACAGTAAATGAAATATCCTTTCCCGCGCCGTCTGATATTTTCGTGATATTCACTCCATAACCTTCCATTTTCCTCCAGGGTTCAAGGTTCAACAATTGGTCGTTGGTAGCGCGAGCCGGCATGTTGGATGTGGTATAGCGGTTATTGTCGCTGCCGGGGTTATGTATATTTTCATCCAACTGAATCCAGAGATACCTCAGCTCATCAGGAGAATTATTGTAATAGGTGATTGTTTCAGTGCCGGTTAACCTGAGCGCCGGTTCATCCAGTTCGCAACTGATATCGTAGTCGGCCCTTTGCTGCCAGTATTTTGAACCCGGAGCGCCACTGGCCGTGCGGTATTCATTGGGAGTGGGAAGCAGGTATCCTAATTGTTCGAACCTGTTAGCATGATTGGATCCGGGATTGGAAAGGGGCGCCTGTGCTGTTCCGGCTGGCTCCGTCTGGCTGTTTCTGGTAGTAGAGCCGCTTCCCTGCTGGGCTTGCGCATAAGATAGGAGGCATACACTCCATGTCAATAATAAAAATGAAATCAGATTCTTTCTCATGTTTGTATATTTTGCAAATAGATTCCGATATTAAATCTCCTCCACCGTACTCAATTCGCCAAAATTATTTATCATGGCCACCTCTCAATGGCCATCAGTAAAGCTAAACCAAAAATTCCACCCGAAACAAAAAGCAGCCATTCCCTTCGCGGCACTTTGAATAGGTTTACAAATAGGAATCCTATTAGTAAAACCACTAATACGATTCTGATCTGTCCCACCTCCAGCCCCAAATTAAAAGCAAACAATTCACTTAATATATTTTCGTCTTTCCCCATCATGCTGCGCAAATAATTGGAAA
>CALFNL010000054.1 GCA_937902875.1 uncultured Bacteroidota bacterium
TGTGCTCATCCATGCCATTGAATATAAAAACACCTGGTATGGAAATGAATTGAAGAGTGAAGGAGGATGGAGCCTGGAGATGATCGATAGCCATGATCCCTGTGGCGCCATTTCCAATTGGAAGGCAAGTACTGACAATAAAGGAGGAACCCCAGGACAAAGAAATTCCGTGGAAGGAATCAATTTAGACGAGCAGGGCCCCGCCCTAATCAGGGCATTTGCTCCCGACAGCCTGCAGGTGATCCTCTATTTTGATGAGCCCCTCGACAGTGCCTCATCAATGAATGCCGCCGCCTATTCAATGAATAATGGGTTAGGATACCCATCACGTATAATCGCAATTGGTCCTTTGTTTAACCGCGTTTTGCTGGAATGGCAAATGGCCTTAAAGCCGGAAATTACCTATACTATCACGGTGAAAGCTGTGAATGACTGCAGGGGAAACTCCATCGGCGCCCTCAATTCCTGCCAGGTGGGCCTCGCGAGCCCGGCAGACAGCTTCGATTTGGTAGTGAATGAAATTCTCTTTAATCCAAGATTCGATGGACTCGACTATGTAGAAATTTATAACCGGGGCCATCATCCTGTTAATCTGAAAGGCTGCAATATCGCTAACAGAAACAGCCTTGGACTCATTAGTTCGATAAGGCCTATGTCTGGTGATGACCAATTATTCTTCCCCGGCGATTACCTGGTATTGACCGAAAGCCGGCGCGTGCTGGAACAGCAATTCCAACTCAGTGACCCATCCACCTGCAAAGAAATCAGTTCCATGCCTTCTTTCCCCGACGACACAGGCACGGTTGTGCTTCTCAACACGCAGGGCGAAATAATTGATGAATTGAGCTACAATGAAAAATGGCATTTCCCACTTATCAGCAACAGGGAAGGGATTGCCCTGGAAAGAATTGACTTTAACGATCCCACCCAGGATCCCGGCAACTGGCATTCGGCCGCCAGTGATGCCGGATATGGAACGCCCGGTCGCCAAAATTCTCAATTCCGGCAGCATTCCCCGGTGAAGGGAGAAATCACTATCAGTCCTGAAATATTTTCGCCTGACAATGACGGTTATGATGATTTCCTCATCATTCGCTATCATTTTCCCGAGCCGGGATATACCAGCAATATCAGGATTTTCGACGCTAATGGCCGGCAGGTGCGGAGCCTGGTGCGAAACGGGCTTTGCGGAACTGAGGGCTTTTTTCGCTGGGATGGACTGGACGAATTCCAGCAAAAATTGAACCTGGGAATCTATATTATCTTATCGGATATTTTTGACCTGAAAGGAAAGACAAAAAAATTCAAACAAGTAGTTGTACTTGCCAGGAGATTTTAAGACTCGCTGGTATGAATGAAAGGAAATGCCATACAGGCCTCGCAATAGATTAGTCATTCCAGACTGAAACAGAATGCTCCAAATAATGGGCAGCCATTGCCTGAAAATCTATCCGAACTTTGAAATCATCCTTATCCACTTCCATTAAGATCAAACGAATGTCTATTACCAAATTCTAATCCTGTCCTGTTCGGGCTTCCACATTTTATCACCTTCCTTTAAACTGAAAGCCGTGTAGAAGGGAGTAAAATTCATTAATGGACCCATTACCCGATACATTGGTGGAGAATGGGGATCCGTATTGATGCCCTGGCGCAATACCTCATCTTTGCGCTTGCTGCGCCATATCTGTGCCACGGAAATGAAAAAGCGCTGGTCACCCGTAAAGCCATCAATTTTTGTACTGTCGCGTCCTTCGCTGGTCAATTTAAAAGCGTCATAGGCTATGGCCACGCCGCCCATATCCGCAATATTTTCTCCGGTTGTTAATGCGCCGTTTATATGCAGCGAATCCAGAACCACAAACTGGTTATATTGGTCAACAACGGCCTTTGATTTGGCAACGAATCTGTCGCTGTCTTCCTTTCCCCACCAATTCCTAAGGTTTCCATCCTTGTCGTACTGTGCGCCCTGGTCGTCAAATCCATGAGTCATTTCGTGGCCGATAACAATACCTATTCCTCCATAGTTCATCGCATCGTCTGCATCCTCGTTAAATATGGGAGCTTGCAATATACCCGCCGGGAATACTATTTCATTGAATGTGGGATTATAGTATGCATCCACAGTGGGAGGTGTAATTCCCCATTCCGCACGATCCACCGGCTTGCCCACTTTATTGATCTGGTATTGAAATTCATCCCTGGAGCAGGCAACCAGGTTTTCAAAATATTTGCCTTTTTGTATGGTCACCTTACCATAATCCCTCCATTTATCAGGATACCCAATCTTTTTAATAATAGAGAATAACTTGGCCTTTGCCTTGGCCTTGGTGCTATCACTCATCCAGTCCAGCTTATCAATCCTCGTTTCGAATGCCTTTTGCAGGTTATTGATGAGTTCAAGCATTCTCTTTTTGGAAGCTTCGGTAAAGTATTTTTCAACATAGAGTTTACCCAGGGCCATTCCCAGGTTGTCATTGGTAGACCTGTAAATCCTTTCCCAGCGAGGCTTTATCTGCTGCTGACCACTCAATGCTCTTCCCGCATATTCAAATCTGGCGTTTACGAAATTGCTGCTGATTGCGGGAGCAGCGTTGTCGATTACATGAAATTTGAGATAGAGTTTCCAGCTATTAAGAGGAACGGTTTTCAGCAACTCATTGAGTTTTTCATAAAATCCCGGTTGGCTCACATTCACTGAATCCGATTTTATTTCCATCTTCTGCAATAAAGAAGGCCATCCGAACGCCGGCATTCTCTTGTTGAGTGCCGATACAGCCATCTTATTATAATTAAGCTGAGGATCTCTCAATTCAACGTTGGTGCGATGTGCTCCGGCAATTTGTTTTTCAATATTATATATGGTTGCACTGGCGCTTGAAGCGGTTGTAGAATCAGAACCCGTAAGCATAAAAACTTTGCGGATATAGGTTTTGTATGCATTCTGAATAGCCAGCGTTGCCGGATCGGTTCTAAAATAATAATCCCTGTCTGGCAGACCCAGTCCCCCCTGGTAAAAAATGGCAATATTCTTCGTGCTGTTTTTTTCATCGGCACCCACAAATGGCTGAAAGAGCAGGCTATTATTTTCCAATTGTTGACCTGCAACAAATTCCATCACTCCTTTGCTGTCCTTTATGGAATCAATGGACTGGAGATAAGGCTTCACAGGTTCATATCCCAATTTTTCAATGGTTGCCGAGTCCATGCCGGAGGCATAAAAGTCACCCACTTTTTGCGCTTCGGTTCCAGGGCTATTATTTGCATGAGACACACTGTCGAGGATTGAGCGGATATGCTCCTTGGTACGGTCGTATATTTCCTTACCGGCACCCAGGCTCACGTCAGTTGGTGGGAATACGGCATTCCTGATCCATTTACCGTTTACGAAAAGATAAAAATTATCACCAGGTTTTACCGAAGAATCAAAATTACCTGTGAGAATAAATGGCTCCTTTGTTTGAACCGTTTTGGCCGGCTGATTGCAGGCGGCAATCATAACCAGCAAGGCCAATGGCAAGAACGCATTTGATCCTTTATCCATATTTTCTGATTTTGAATCAGGAATATAGAAAAAACAAATGACGGAATTCAGATATATTGTATGAGGGCCGGGATGAACATTTTAAGCGGTTATACCAGGGCAATGTCAAAATTAACAAGGTCAACAAATTGCTGGATCCGATTATCAATATCCTGCCTGTTGATTTCCCTGAGCCTTGTTGTGCCGAATTTTTCCACACAAAAACTGGCCATGGCCGAGCCGACAATAATGGCCGTTTTCATATTTTCGAATGAAATATCACGGGAATGTGCCAGGTGGCCTATAAAGCCTCCCGCGAATGTGTCGCCGGCGCCGGTGGGGTCAAATACATCTTCTAACGGCAAGGCGGGAGCGAAAAATACCCGGTTTTCATGAAAGAGGAGCGCTCCGTGTTCTCCCTTCTTTATCACCACATACTTGGGTCCCATCTTCACGATTTCCTTGGCGGCCTTTACCAGCGAGAACTGTGCGCTGAGTTGCCGGGCTTCGCTGTCATTCACCATCAGTACGTCTACTTTCTTCAACAATTTTTCGAGGTCATCCATGGCGGTTTCCATCCAAAAATTCATGGTATCGAGCAACAGCAGCTTGGGCCGCTGTTTCAGTTGTTTGAGTACGCTGG
>CALFNL010000055.1 GCA_937902875.1 uncultured Bacteroidota bacterium
GATGCCAGTGGCAAAGAGCATATTATTTATGTTGCCAACACAGGAGAATTGATCGGGTATCACGCTATCCTGTCTGAAAGCCGCTACCCCGATTCAGCCGCCGCCCTGGAAGAAAGCAGCATAGGATTTATTCCGAAAGAAGATTTCCTGAAAGTATTGGAACAGTCATCCATATTAAGTAAACGCCTGCTAAAGACACTGAGCCATGAATTTGCAGTTCTCGTGAATAACCTCTCGGTGCAGGCCCAGAGATCGGTTCGTGAACGCCTGGCCCTGCAACTGATTGTGTTGAGAGAAAAGTACAAGAGTGATTTTAAGACGGGTGAATTTGTTGAGATCAACATGGGTCGTGAGGACCTTGCAAACCTGGTGGGCACGGCCCGGGAAAATATTGTGAGAATACTTTCCGATTTAAAAGAGGAAGGTATTATAAAGACTATGGGCAGAAAGATCATTGTTATCAATGTGAAAAAACTCATTGAGATTTCCAATTACAGATAATTCCTGCAAGCTTTTCACCTTCCCATTTCACAGCAATTCTTTTATTCCTGAGAACAAATCCTCGCATGAGTCCCAATTGAATCTTATCGCCTCCGGATTAAGCCTCATTCACTTCAATGCTCAGCCTCAAAGCCGGATTCAGCTATAGAAGTATGCCGTTTTTGTTTTATTCCCGGGCGTGATTGCATAAGCCTATTCCTTTTTTAGAATCATCTCATTAAATACCAAAAAAAGTCTCGGCATCTCCAACCAATTCCCTTCCACTGAAGTTTTGTTTTTTGGGGAATGACAACAATATTGACGGAGTTTAAAAATAAAGGCGATGCCGGCAAAATCAATATGCCGGCAAAACTTGCAGGTAACGGATGAAGTTGACTCTTTTGATCAGGGTTAAGGAAAACCGGGGAATTCCAGGGGGATTAAAGATTTAGGGTTGTAACTAATGGTTCTGTCAATTGATTGATCTTTCAAAACCATTGCAAAGATTATAAAGATATCCGTTCCCTGAAACCGTATTTATACTCATTCTTAACGAGTATATGAAAATTTCAAATACCTGCAATTAAGATTCGTCTTGCGCCAATTTCAATACCTGCTGAAATCATAGCGCTCCACTACACCGTTATTGTAATTATTGGCCACCAAATGGTCTCCGTACAGTTTGATATCATCAAATACCATGTTCACGGAGCTATTGGAATAATAGTCTCTCAGGTGCACTTCCAAAGTCTGGTGCAGGTCAGTATAATAATTCCCGTTTTCATCGTAATAGCCTGCGGAAGAAGTTCCTGTAAACCAGTTCCCGTTCAGGGTTAGATGACCATCATCGTAAGCCGCGCTGCCGTTGGAATAGAAATAAAAAACCCCGCTTTCCAGTCCGGTATAGAAAGGCTGCCAGTTCCCGCCATCATTTTGGGAAGCCTGAACTAATATCCAGGATCCTTGCAGGGGTTGAACCGGAATCACGATTTCTTTTCTGCAACTACTTGCAAACAATGCAAGCGCCGCAACTGATATGGGTAGAATAGATTTCATAATGAAAACATTTAATGGTTATGAGATGGCTTGCTGTCATAGAATAATGGATGTTTGAAATTGACAGTCGTTTATTCAAAGAGCGGAGGGAATGAATGGTTTATGCTTATTTTAACAAGATCCAACATTAATTGAAGAAGCATGATTCAGCATTCTGTGAGTCAATTGCAGGGATCTGCAAACGGTGAGCTGCAAACGCAGATCCTCACACATAATGGATGAAAAGGAATTGGAAATTGCCGAATGCATTTCAATTTCCTGGCGCTGCATGCGGTTTTCTGGCCGGAATGAAAACATCATTTCCGTGAGAATGATTCAAAAACAGGACATTTCCCATCCTGAATTGATTGGGAAAAACAGGTGATAGTGGCCATCCCGCCAATAAAAGAAAAGGCTTATCTTTCAGTCAGGCGTTTGTTGAGCCCCGGATTCAGACCGGTTTACCTGAATTCATTTTATCCGGCAAATATCGGGCTGGAAGAATAATGCAGGGCCCTTCGGTTTGATGAGGATATTCACGAATCATTCTGCAGAATCCGCGGTAAATTGAATGCCCACGGCTGACCTTTCTCCAAAATCAATATTCATCAAATACTCTTGTAACAGACATGAAAAATCTTGTCTTTTTCTGCTGCTTATTCTCCATATTGAGCCCTGGAGCCGAATCCCAAAACTGGTCTGCCACCACCAGGGGAACGATAGTAACGGTTAAGAATAAGGGCGGGCAGACCCTGGGTTATTCCACTCAATCTGGAATCAGGATTCTGACTGTAAGCGGATTTGCCTTCAAAGACCTGAATAAGAATGGGAAATTAGATAAATATGAAGACTGGCGACTTCCGGCCTATATACGCGCCAGGGACCTGGCATCACAATTGTCTGTGCACCAGATTGCCGGACTGATGTTATATAGCAGGCACCAGCCCATTCCCGCTCCGCCCGCCGGATTCTTTGCAAGCACCTATAATGGAAAGCCTTTTGCGGAAAGCGGAGCAAAAGCATCGGACCTCACCGATCAGCAAAAGGAATTTCTCACAAAAGACAATCTTCGACATGTGCTGATTACATCCGTGCAGAGCCCCGCAGTGGCAGCCGAATGGAATAATAATATGCAGGCCCTGGTGGAAGGAATCGGATTCGGAATTCCTGCAAACAATAGTTCAGATCCGCGTCATGGCACTATAGCCAATGCCGAATACAATGCAGGCGCCGGTGGTTCCATTTCCATGTGGCCCGGCTCTTTGGGAATGGCTGCAACATTCGATCCTTCCCTGGTAGAAAATTTTGGCCATATTGCTGCAACGGAATACAGGGCGCTGGGTATCACAACCGCGCTCTCACCCCAGGTAGATATGGCTTCTGAGCCGCGATGGAATCGTGTGAGTGGAACTTTTGGAGAGGACCCGGTTCTTGCCGCAGACATGGCAAGGGCATATATAGACGGATTTCAAACCTCGAGCGGAGTAAAAGAAATATCAGGGGGATGGGGATATAACAGCGTAAACGCCATGGTAAAACATTGGCCGGGTGGTGGCAGTGGCGAAGGTGGCAGAGACGCCCATTACGGATTTGGGAAATACAATGTTTATCCAGGCAATGATTTTACACAACATTTCATACCCTTCACTCAGGGCGCATTCAAACTGCATGGCAAAACCGGTATGGCCTCAGCCGTGATGCCTTACTACAGCATATCCTACAACCAGGATACCATGTACAAAGAAAATGTTGGCAACAACTACAGCCGTTATATTATTACTGACCTGCTGAGAAAAAAATATGGATTCGATGGCGTGGTCTGCACCGACTGGCTGGTGACAGGAGATGAAATAGCCATTGATCAGTTTATATCAGGAAAATCCTGGGGAGTGGAAAAGCGCTCCATACCCGAGCGTCACTATATAGCGCTCATGGCCGGCGTGGATCAATTCGGCGGAAACAATGACGCCGCTCCATTAATAGAAGCCTACCAGATGGGTGTAAAGGAGCATGGTGAAGCCTTTATGCGGGCAAGGTTTGAAGCCTCCGCCGTGCGACTGCTTAAAAACATTTTCCGGACTGGATTATTTGAGAATCCATATCTGGATCCTGAAGCTTCAGGCAAAATTGTGGGCAATCCGGCATTCATGAAAGCAGGTTTTGAAGCACAACTAAAATCCATGGTATTGCTGAAAAACAAGAAACATGTATTGCCACTGGCAGAGAAGAAAACGGTCTATGTTCCCAGGCAATTCACGCCCGCCGGAAGAAATTTTCTTGGAATGGCTACGCCTGAGAAACTGGACTACCCGGTGAACATGAATGTACTCAGGAAATATTTCAATGTGACCGACAACCCCGATGAAGCGGATTATGCCCTGGTTTTCATCAATAGCCCCAATGGCGGACTCGGTTATAATAGTGAAGAGGCTAAAGCCGGTGGTACGGGATATGTTCCCATCAGCCTCCAATATGGCGAATATACGGCTAAGGATGCCCGTGACCCAAGCCTGGCAGGCGGCGATCCATTGGAAAAATTTACCAACCGGAGCTATAAGGGCAAGCAGGTGAAGGCCATCAACAGCACGGACCTGGATATGGTTGAGGAGGCCAGGGCAAAAATGAAAGGCAGGCCCGTGATCGTGTCCGTACACTTATCAAATCCCATGGTATTTGCCGAGTTCGAAAAAGATGCCGATGCCATCCTGGTGAATTTTGGTGTGCAGGACCAGGCCATTCTGGATATCATCACCGGCCATTCGGAGCCTTCCGGATTATTACCCCTGCAAATGCCAGCCGACATGGAAAGCGTTGAAAAACAAAAAGAAGACCTGCCACATGATATGAAAAGTTATAAGGACAGCGAGGGGCACAGTTATGGATTTGGTTATGGCATGAATTGGAAGGGCGTGATCAAAGACAAGAGAAGCAACAAATACCCAGGAAATCCCAGGCCGTTGAAATAGATATTAACCTGAACAGGAACGGTTCAAACCTCATTCCCCTCAGCAAGTGTGCCGTCTGCTAATGAATGATGCCAGGCAGGGAGGAAGTTTTTTCCAAACGCCCCATGAATGAGCTGTCAGCAATCCCCTTCAAATCCTGGATCCTTTTGTATGCGGTATTTTAACGAGCTCTTGGAAACTCTGCCCCGGCTGAAAATGAGGCAGCTTCAATTGGAGCGATTATCCTATGTAGTTAGCAATTTGCATGAGTCCGTCCCTTTTTACCAAAAGGAATCAGGCCCCAGGAGCAGGGTTCCATTCCAGGGAGTGAAGGAGGAAAATTGACGAGGGTGGTTGATTTGCGAATCAGGAAATGATAAATTATGCAAAGAGATCCAAAGGAAATAAAGATTTACCTCAGCAGGATACTGCCAGCAATTGGCGCGGATTTACTAAGAGAACAGGGTTTCATCGTAAACATTGCGGAAAATGATGAACCCCGTGCACCTTCGAAGTTGATAGAAATAGCGCAAAAACACAATGCATTGATTACCGTCAGCGGCGACAAGCTTGACAAATCTTTTCTGGAAAAATGCCGGCACCTGAAAATCATTTCACAATTCGCTGCCGGCTATGACAATATTGACTTAGTGGAAGCAACGCGCTTAGGCATTCCCGTTTGCAATACTCCCGATGCCATGACTGAAGCCACCGCCGACATCGCATTCGGACTAATGATTGCCTGTTCCAGGAAGATGTTCTATATGCACAAGACCATCGCCCGGAATGAATGGGGGCATTTCAGGCCCACGGCTCATTTGGGAATAGAATTGAAAAACAAGACGGTCGGCATCTTTGGCCTCGGCCGAATCGGTATGGCCATGGCGAGGCGCTGCAAGGGAGCTTACGATATGAAAATCATTTATTGCAACAGGCAGCCCAATGCCGAAGCCGAAAAAAACCTTGACGCCCAAAGAGTAAGCTTCGATCAATTATTGCGGGAGAGTGATGTACTCTCGGTTCACAGTGTCCTGAGCGATGACACCAGGGGGATATTTGACAGGGCTGCTTTCGGCAAAATGAAAAAGTCTGCGATTTTCATCAACACCTCAAGGGGTTCAATTCACCATGAAGAAGATTTAATTCAAGCCTTGAGTTCAGGCCAAATTTGGGGCGCGGGCCTGGATGTAACCAACCCTGAGCCCATGGAATCAAACAACTCGCTGCTCGGCATGGAAAATGTGGCAGTGCTGCCCCATATTGGTTCGGCAACGGTAG
>CALFNL010000056.1 GCA_937902875.1 uncultured Bacteroidota bacterium
TGGAAAACGCCATTAAATTCGGATTGTATGGAACCACGGGAGAAGTGAAGATTGGCATGAGGGCGAGGGTGGTTGACAATGACCTGGTTGTGTCCGTCATGAATCCCTTTGACCCGAATACCCAAATGCAGGAGGGTACAGGCTTTGGTTTGAAGTCGGTAAAAAGAAGGCTGTACCTGCTGTATGGCAGGAATGACCTGGTAGAAATAAATACCACAAAAGACAGTTTTGTAGTAGTTTTCAAAATTCCAGACGCGCATGCTTAAAGTGATAATCATAGATGATGAGCCCCTGGCCCGCTCGATATTGATTGAGTATCTGCAAAAATTTCCAGAACTAGAGCTGGTGCAGGAATGTAACGACGGATTTGAAGGCCTTAAAGCCATCATGCAATGGCAGCCTGACCTGATATTCCTGGATATTCAAATGCCAAAGATCAACGGCTTTGAAATGCTTGAACTGGCAGACCAACCTCCAGCCGTCATTTTCACCACCGCATTCGACGAATATGCTATTCGCGCTTTTGAAGCTCACGCGGTGGATTACCTGTTGAAGCCCTTCAGCCAGGAACGCTTCAACAAGGCGGTTCAAAAATGGCTGGATCAGCGACCATCCGCTCAGGCCAAAAACAAATCCACCGAATTGCTGTTGGAAACCGCCGCACAAATCCCAGCGCAAAGAAACAGGATTGTGGTTAAGATAGCCGGTAAAATAAAGATCATTCCCGTTCAGGACCTGGAATACCTGGAGGCCGCGGACGATTATGTGAAAATCCATACTCAGGAAGGATCTTTCCTGAAAAACAAGACTATGAATTTTTTTGAAAAGTTCCTCGACCCTTTGCAATTTGTACGCACGCACCGCTCCTATATTGTGAATGTGCAGCAGATCACACGCCTCGACCCCTATGAAAAAGACGGTCACCTGGCGATCCTGAAAAACGGCTCCAGGATTCCCCTGAGCAAGGCCGGTTATGTGAAATTGAAAGCAGTGCTGGGATTATAGGGCTTAGAACACCATTAGCCGGAGGTTTTGAAACCGCATTTTCATCAGGCCTCCAGGCCCATCCATACGGCTCCGCCAATACTATCCCTTCGGGCACCCGTAACCGAAGAGAGGACATTATTCTCTTCCCGCCAGCGCAGTACGCCCATTAGCGCCATCACGAGCGCTTCTTTGTATTGAATCAACTCATCTCCCGGCACCAACAATTCAATATTCAAATCATGCAGTGAGTTACGCAGGCGTTCAACGAGGAAAATATTATAGGCTCCCCCTCCTGTCACCAGCATTTTGCCCGGCTCGCTGTCCATTCCTATTTTTTCCCTCACTTTTTCGATAGCCTTCCGCACCTGGATTGAAATATGTTCAACATAGGTGCGTAAGGCATCTTCTATTTTAAATCCAGCTCCATTCATCATGGGAAAAACCACCTCCGTTCCAAATTCATTAGCAAGTGATTTTGGGAAATAAAGTTCGTAATATTCAAGGTGGTTGAGTTTGTGCAGAAGCGCTTCATCCACGCTCCCGGTAGATGCCAGCTTGCCGGATTCGTCATATTCCTTTCCAACCCTGGAGGCAAGCAGGTTCATGACCCTGTTGGCAGGGCATATATCAAATGCAACTATTGGCCCATCGTTCTGCCCGGTACCATCATTGCCCCCGACGGATTTTCGGTGAAAGGAAATGTTTGCGATCCCACCCAGGTTGAGAAAATAATTATAGTCACTCCATAATAATTTTTCTCCAATTGGCACAATGGGTGCACCCTGGCCTCCCAATGCAATATCCAGCAACCTGAAATCACTCACCACCGGCAAGCCGGTTTCCGCGGCAATCGCCGCTCCATCTCCCAATTGGGCCGTCATATGCAATTCAGGCATGTGAAAACTGGTATGGCCATGTGAGGCGATCAATTGAACCTGGTATTCCAGTTGATATTTGTTAATAAATTGATTCACCTGCACTCCCAGGTAATGCCCATAGTCGGTATGCAATAATTGGTATTGCCGCGCGTCTGATTGGGCAACCCACCGAAGCCGCTCCACCCAATGGGATGGATAAGCCATGCAATCAGACTGCAGGATCTTGTAAGACCATTTTCCGCCCGTATTTTGAAATTGCACAAATGCAATGTCCAGGCCGTCTAAAGAGCTGCCACTCATTAATCCAATAACCCGGTAAACCATGAGTTAAATTTCAGATTGCAGATTTAAGATTTTAGATTTGCTGCATCAAAACTATTGATTTGCACTGAAGTATTGGCAACCAAAAAGCCTTGTATGGTCATCAACCTCAGCGAAACACATTCTTTGGTGAGTAACTGGATCGGTGAGATCCGCCACGTTGAAATTCAAACCGACAGGATGCGCTTCAGGCGCAATTTGGAAAGAATTGGCGAAGTGATGGCTTATGAAATAAGCAAACAAATGGAGTGGATTGAACAGGAAATTCCTACGCCCCTTGGAACCTCCGTTTGTAAGGTTTTGAAAGAACAGCCCGTGCTGGCCACAATTTTGCGGGCAGGGCTCCCGCTGCATCAGGGCCTGTTGAATTTCTTCGACAAATCCGACAATGCTTTTATTTCTGCATACAGAAAACACCACCGCGACGGCTCTTTCGAAATCAACATGGAATATGTTTCCTGCCCCGAACTCCAAGACCGCATTCTTATAATTTCAGACCCCATGCTTGCCACGGGAGCATCCCTGGTTAAATCCATTCAGTACCTGAAGGAAGAGGGACATCCTAAGGAAATACATATTGTGGCGGCAATTGCCTGTACTGTTGGCATAGAATATGTTCGTAGAGAGGAGCCCCAGGTAAAGTTTTGGTGCGGAGCCATTGACGACGAACTGACTGCAAAAGGGTTTATAGTTCCGGGCCTGGGGGATGCAGGCGACCTGGCATATGGCGCTAAACAGCAATCATGACAGCAAAAAATCCTAACTTGATGAACATAACCGTGCTTCAGATGAAAAAGTGCCTTACACTGTTGGTAGCCACATTAGCATATGTCAATTCTCAGGCGCAGGATCCGCATTTTTCCCAGTTTTTCTCCTCGCCCCTCACATTGAACCCCGCCTATACGGGCAAGTTTGACGGAGATTTCCGGGCGGCTGGCAATTATCGCAATCAATGGCCTACTATCAATAACGCCTACACTACAGCAACTGCCTCAATTGATTTCCCCATTCTGGCAAGCCACATTCCCGAATTTGATACCTGGGGCGTGGGGATCATGGCACTGAATGATCAGAGCGGCAATAAGATCCTGAATAATAATTTCATTTCCATCTCCACCGCCTACCATAAGAGCCTTGACGAAGACGGCCTTCAGCAATTGGCCGTTGCTTTTCAGGGAACCTATGCCAATAAACGGCTCGATGTTACTAAGGCCACCTTTGAAGACCAGCTCACGGCACTTGGATTTACGGGTGTTACCCAGGAGGTTTTCAACAATAATATAGTAGCGGTAAATTATTTCGATTTCAATACCGGCGTTCTATATACTGGCAGTACCAATGGTTTCAATAGCTATTACCTGGGCGCCTCCATGTATCACCTTAACAGGCCCAAAGAATCCTTCCAGGGTGGAAATTTTTTATTGAATCCAAGGCTCACCATTCACGGCGGTGGCTACGTTCCTATTGACCAGAGCAAGACATTTCACGGAAGCTTTATTTACCAGAGGCAGGCGGGCGCAACCGAAACCGTTTTGGGCGGTGCAGTGGCCTTCAACCTGAATGGTGATGAAGATAATCCAACCAGCCTTTATACCGGCATTTGGTACCGGTTTGGAGACGCCTTCATACCTTATGTGGGGCTCGAATTTACAGGCCTGAGGATCGGCTATAGCTACGACGTGAATAATTCTTCGCTCAATACGGCCTCGAACAGCCGGGGCGGTAACGAAATCTCCCTGATTTATGTGCACAGGCCATCCGATCCAAACAGGAAGAAGCTTAAATGTCCCAAATTTTAACGGGGCCGGCTAGTGGCGGTCCATCAATTCAACCAAAGATTGACAATCCTCCCTCTTTCCTTTGCGGGCGCCAGCACCTGCAACGAATCTTTCTTTAACACGAATACCCTTCCCTCCGCCTGCAAATTCCACATATTTCCCGTGAAGAATACATTCATACCGTAATGGATACCTGCTTTCGGCGCTCTTGCGCCAATGCCATATTTTGCCCAGGCGGTCTCAGCCGAAATTTTCCCCAGGTCGGCACTGTCAAAGTCCCTGGGTAAAACCTCACCATAAAATCCCCGCCAGGGCCGGCCCCAGGAGCTGTCTAATCCCCCATGAGCAGGTATGGCCAGCAAATCGGCCATATTGGCCAAAGAATCGTATGAGTCAGGATACCAACTGTCGGCAGCAATCAATACTCCTAATTTACCTGCCCTGGTATTGAATACAGGCGTCGCTTCGTTCAATCTACCAGCGCTTATGAAGCCTTTTCCAAAACCGGCAGGAAAGATGTTCTTCACGATTGGTGGAATGATGGCCCCGTTTTTTCCAAATACCACCGATACATTGCGCAGCGGTCCTTTGCCCGCGCGCAGCATGCCCAATGAATCAATGAAGGGGTCGGGAAGAATGATGGAACCGGCCACAATAGTTATGTCAAACTCCTTCGCGAGGGCCGAAAAGGTCTGCTGATACACATCGGCCATATGCTTCCCTTTCATGGTAAACAATGCCTGGCCAATTCTGCCAACTCCGGCCGGGGCTCTCATATAGCGGTACAGGAATTTGAATATATTACTCCTTATCATGTTGGCCACCGCGCTCCTTACATCAGGTTCATCGTACATTGATTCCTTTTCATTCAGGGCAACCAGCCCCGATCCCACATGTTCCGGAAATATCACAATAGTACCGTTATTGAGCAGGCCATCCCTTTTCAATTGATTCAAATAAAAAAGCAGGCTAACCCTGAAATTTAAGGCCGTGCTGTAATATTGAGGTATGAGAAAGGGTTGAATTCCTACCAGGTTTCCCTTTCCCGAATCGTGGCCGATATTTATTTCTTCGAACCTTACCTGCATTACGGGATCACGAACCCATCCGGTTTTTTTCTCCCGGGCGCGGTACAATTCCGCCCAGATATTATAAGCGGCCAGGATAACCGCGATGATAATAACAGCCAGGATCAACCGTTTTTTTGACGCGCTAATGATTTTCCTTGTCATCTTTCATAGCATAAATAGTGGTGTTGGGATGAAATTGTTTCCATGAGTGCCAAAATTCCTGGTAGGCCTGCCTGTTTGTAAGAGAACTGCCTTTCAGGGGGCCTTCCGTACAAATACCGTCAAAATTCCAGGTTGATTTGGTATTGTTATCCTTCAATAGGCCTGAGGCCACATCAAGGTAAAAATGAAGGTGCTTCCCATTCAACTCCGCATTCCAAACATGAAAAGAAGCGCTGTCGGCTTCAACAGCAAGGAGCAGGGGAACAGATGATATGCTGTCATTGATCAGCCTGAAACGAATGAGATCGTTCCAATCGTATGCTTTCGCCTGTCCGTTCACTTGCAGTCCCACCACCCAGGACTTATTTTTCCAGGAAGCACTGTCTCTTTTTTCGAGACCGCTCTTAATAGTGCCAATATCATAATTCCTGAGGTCTTCATAAGCTTCGTTAAAAGTGGTATCCGGCTGGAGAATAAGGGTTGCCGGATGCTTTCTGATCCAGGACGTTAAACGCATTTGTTCGGAAGGCCACTCCTTAAGCCGGCTTCCTTTGAGCGGGCCTATGAGCGCTACTCCTGTTGCCTGCTGCCACCATGACCTGGTGCTTCCATCCTCAAACATCGCATTGAAATGATCCATGCCCACCAGCCTGAAATTTTGATAGTGTCCTTTCACATACGGGCTGAATACCCGGCCGGTTCTGCATACAGTGCAATAAGTAACCATAACGGGCTCTCTACCTACCGTATCGCGTACCTGGTGATGATAACCGATCACTTCTATAGGATAAGCTTTTGCCTGACCATTAATGGTCACTCCCAGCACGAGTTGATCCAGGCCTATCACATTGCGGGAAACATCTGCCAGCGTTTTCTGCCTGGGTTGGTAAAACATTTTGTAGGCCAGGAATCTGTAATTGACCAGGTAAAAAATTCCTCCATATAAAAACAACACAAACATCACAAGCCATTTAGACCAGGTTTTCCCCTGGGTAAAAATCAGGAATAGCGGATAAGAGACCATGAGGAGGCCCAGGGACCTGAGCCACCAGCTGTTATTATCTATGAAATAGGCAAACCTGAGCGTGTTACCATGCTGACTTCCCGGAAAGGGCATGATGAAATACACCTTCAATATTTCCAAAGCAAATAAGAAAAGTATTCCTACTATCAGTAGCAATCCCTTACCCATGTTCGAAATTTTTGTGAAGTTAAATAGAATTCAACGTCAAATCCGCTCCAGCATTTCCACCACTTTTTCGCTCTTCAGGATGAAATATCCGAGGCGATCGTTGCTGATCCCATCTTTCAACTGGTAGCTGAATGAAAGCCTGTCATCATTCACTGAAGTCTCGAAGTATTTGAATGAAATATTGGGATAAGATTTCAGTTCTTCTCCTATTTCATACAAGTGGGTGGAAAGTATGAACAGCGAAGTCTTGATCTTTATCAATCCCCTGATCACCACCGAAGAGCATTTCATGGCATCCTGCACATTTGTGCCTTTGAACAATTCGTCAATCAGCACCAGCCATTTTCTTCCATCGGTGATCTTGAGGATCGTGTTCTTAATGCGCTGCACTTCGTTATAAAAATAACTTTCCCCTTTGGCGATATTATCCACCACATTGATATTGCTAAGGATACCGTCGAATACAGAAAGCTGCATTTGCTTCGCGGGAACACCCATTCCCACATGCGCGAGATAAGTTGCAACGCCCACCGATTTTATGAAAGTACTTTTACCTGCCATATTCGCTCCCGTGAGAAAAAGAAAATTGGTCTTGGGAGAGAGCTCCACGTCATAAGCCACCGGTTCAGGTAATAAAATATGAAAAAGCCCGTTCGCTTTCACGTAAGGTTCATCTGAATCAATGAATTCGGGGAAACTTAAATCATGAGCTTCCACGGCCCTGGCCATGGAATACCAGGCGTCTAGCTGGCAATACATATCAATCATCTCGAACAACTTGTCTTTAAATCCCTCCCTGAAAAAGAAACCGTAAAACAAATTTTCACGAGTACTGAATATATGATTTGACGATGCTGCCAGCATTTCCTGCAATTGGCGGTGTTGCAGCAGCGATTTGATCCTCGAGGTTATCAACTGCAGGCGGGCGGGCGAAGAAGGATCATCGAATACTTTTACGAGCTGGTCCATGCCTATGATGAAATCGCGGAAATGTATCATGGAATACTTGATGAGGCCATAGTCCACACTATGTATCACTTTGTATAGCCATGTATTTACCACGTCATTCGACATGGGAATGCGGTCCAGGGCCGTATCATAATACCTCGCCATTACCATCAAAGTACCATTGCTAATACCGGAAGGCCATTCATTCAGCCTGGATCTTATCAGGCAGATGATCTGCTGCGCGGAAATTATCTTTTTCAGGTCGGAAGAGGGATCACTGAGCAGGTATCTCAGCCAATCCTTTCCACCGGCAGTGGTGGTGAAATCCAGTTGGTGAAATACGGAATATTCCTCTTCATGGTTGAAAATAGAAAGGTCTTCGTATGTAGTCTTGTCCAAATCCATGAGGCATCAAAGATTTTGCGTTGAAAATGGAGTTTATCTAGCGGTCAAATGACAATCTCCGGCCCTTAGAAGATTCATCCCATTGCCCGATTCCATATTGTCTGCCTGGGTTATGATACACCAGGCAGCCGTTGACAAAAGTATGGGATACCGAAGTTGGGAAACGGAATCCTTCCAGCGGGCTCCAGCCGCATTTATATACAATATTCTCCTTCTCTGCCACAAAACCGCGATCCATATCAACGATTACAAGGTCGGCCATATAACCTTCACGGATGAATCCCCGGTTCCTGATACTAAAGCAGGTTGCCACCGCATGACTCATTTTCTCCACAATTTTTTCGAGGCTTATTTTGCCCTGCTTATAATAATACAGCATTAGCATAAGCGAATGTTGTACCAGTGGCATTCCTGAATGCGCCTGTTCATACGGCGGCTGCTTTTCTAACAGCAGGTGTGGTGCATGGTCGGTGGCAATCAGGTCCAAACGGTCATCCAGCAATCCTTGCCACAAAGCTTCCCGGTTATGAGCTTCCTTGATAGCCGGATTGCACTTAATCAGGTAGCCCAGGTTACCGTAGTCATTTGCGGTAAAATGAAGATGATGCACACATGCTTCAGCAGTAATGCGCTTATCCTTCAGAGGGAGCATGTTAGAGAATAACTGTAATTCCCTGGCGGTGGAAACGTGAAGGATATGCAAACGGCTATTGTATTTTTGCGCGAATTGTATGGCGGCAAAAGAAGATTCAAAACAAACTTCTTCATTCCTGATTATCGGATGGTCGGCAGGATCAAGCTCTTTTTTCACACGCTTCAGCCTTTCATAATTGGCCCTGATCATTTTTTCATCTTCGCAATGAGTGGCTATCAGTGATTCAGATTCCCGGAATAATTTGTCGAGGGTGAGAAAATTGTCCACGAGCATGTTCCCGGTACTGGAACCCATAAAGATCTTGATGCCGCAAATATCCTGCTTATGCTCGTTTACTTTCAGTGCTTCTTCGGCATTTTCATTGGAGGTTCCCATGAAAAATGAATAGTTGGCTAAAGAAGAGCGGGCAGCGATCCGGTATTTGTCTTCCAGCAAATCAAGCGTCAATGCATTGGGTAAAGTATTAGGCATTTCCATGTAAGAAGTAATTCCACCAGCCACGGCGGCCCTGGATTCTGAATAAATGGTACCCTTATGCGTTAGCCCCGGCTCCCTGAAATGAACCTGGTCATCAATGACGCCCGGAAGCAGGTATTTGCCTTCTCCGTTTATCTCCTTTGCCAGAAAGGGAGATGCGATGGAGGGGGCGATCTTCTCGATCCTTCCATGTTTCAATAAAACATCCGATACAAACGTTTTACCTTCGTTAACAATGTTTATGTTCCTGAGTAGATAGTTTTGCATGTAGCATTATTAAAACGAACCAGAATTGACGATGCAATTTAAAAAAACAGTTTACAGTGCAGTTTTTTTAATTTTCCCTGCTCTTGCCATGGGGCAGTCCACCTATCCGCAACTGGGATCAAAGGAATATGACCTGCTGAGCAGGATGGAAATAAAATTATCGAAAGACACTGTATTGAATTTCCTGACTGACAAGCCCTTTAGCCGCAAGCAACTGGTTGGTGTGATTCAATCATTGGATTCAAATCACGAAAATATCGCCTGGACGGATATTGACCGCTATAATATGGAAAATGCCCTGATGGATAATTCCGAATGGGTAAGTGGCACCAAGGAAGGCTTCGCCAGTAAGAAACCCTTTCTGGGCGTTTTTTATAAAACCAGGCCTGATTTTTTCGAAGTTGACCAAAAAGATTTCTATCTCTCCGTAAATCCGGTTTTGCAATTAAGGGCCGCTAAAGAAAATGGCTACAATTCAATGCTCTTTGTGAATACAAGGGGCGTAGTGATAAGAGGCATGATAGCGAGAAGGCTGGGCTTTCAAACCTACCTGACCGACAACCAGGAAAGGGCTCCGCAATTCGTGCAGAGCCGCATCAATCAATATGAAGCCGTGCCCGGAGAGGGCTTTTACAAGCATTTCAAGAATACCGGCGTAGATTATTTTGACGCGCGTGGCTACCTCACATTCAACGCGGCCAAATATCTCGACTTCCAGTTTGGATACGATAAGAATTTTATAGGGAATGGATACCGGAGCCTGGTGCTGAGTGACAATTCCAACAGTTATCTCTTTTTGCGGATAAACACCCAGATCTGGCGTCTCAATTATAATGTATTGTTCATGGAACTCACACCGCAGTTCCGGAAAGGTGGATCTGACTATTTGTTGCCGCGCAAATATGCGGCCATTCATCATTTGAGCGTAAATGCCCCAAAATGGCTAACTGTAGGCATATTCGACGCCATTGTTTTCGGGAGGCAGGATCATTTTGATTTTCTGTACCTGAATCCCGTTATCTTTCTGCGTGCGGCTGAACAACAGGCCGGCAGCCCTGATAATGCATTGGCAGGTATTGACCTGAAAGCGAATATCGCTCACAGCTTCCAGTTATACGGGCAGTTAATGCTCGACGAATTCAAGTTATCGGAACTACGCGCGGGAAATGGTTGGTGGGGAAATAAATTCGGCTTGCAACTGGGGGGAAAATATGTGGATGCATTCGGAGTGAAGAATCTTGACTTGCAGGCCGAGACAAACTGGGTGAGGCCATTTACCTACTCGCACAGCGATTCCGTGGCAGATTATACACATTATAATCAGCCACTTGCCCATCCGGTGGGTGCGAATTTCAAGGAATTCATCGGGATTGCCAGATACCAGCCGGCGCGCAAATGGTGGATCGAAGGCAAATTGATAGCTTATGCCCAGGGCACGGACACAGCGGGAGAGAATTTCGGAAATAATATCTTCCTGCCTTATACTACCAGGGCCGGCGATTATGGGTTTCATATCGGATCTGCCAAAGAGGCCAAATGCGTGAATGCATCGCTCTGGCTGGCTTATGAATGGAAAGAAAACTTTTTCATCGAGGCTTCGGTCATGATTAGAAAATATAGCGGACAGGCAGCCG
>CALFNL010000057.1 GCA_937902875.1 uncultured Bacteroidota bacterium
TACAGATTTGAAGCGGTTCATTTATTCCGCCCGTCAATGTTGATGGGAAAAAGAAATGAGGCGAGGCGTGGTGAGGCCATTGTTCAGTCTGTGATGAAACTATTTTCATTTCTGTTTATTGGTAGCCTGCGAAAATACCGGCCTATCGCGGCGATTGATGTGGCTAAATCCATGTTGGCCGCCGCCAAAAGTAATGATAAGGGCGTATTTATAGAAAGTTATGAGGAGATGCAATCAAGATTGAAGGGATTATGAACTAATGAATACAATTATAAGTGGCGGGAAATGCAAGAACCGAAAATTCAACATTGCAAATTTATATGCAGCCAAAGTATTGATAAAATTCACCTAGACCGGATCCACATCCGGGATAATGACCACGCTCCTGAATCGTTTATCCAAATGCATGGTTACTATTTGCTGGTGGATGGTTTGCTTACAACGATGGATCAGGTTGGCATCTTTGGGAAGTTTCAATAATATTTCCATGAGGAACTGGTTGCGGATACGGTTGACCGCGGGTTCGGCAGGGCCGATGATCCAATTTTCAAATTCCATTTTCAGGGCTTCGGCAAATTGCATGGAAGCCGCTCCTGCAACCTCTTTGAGCTTGTGCCGGAATGTGATGAGAATGACCCGCGAATAAGGTGGATAAAAGAATCGCTTACGTCCTTCAATTTCATGCCGGAAGAATAATTTATAATCGTGTTCCTGCACAAAATGCAGAACGGGATGTTTGGTATTGGCTACCTGTATCATAACTTTGCCCTGTCCATTTTTTCTGCCCGCGCGTCCACTCACCTGTTCCATTAGTTGAAATGCTCTTTCATTCACCCTGAAATCGGCGAAGCTCAGGAGGCTGTCTGCGTCCAATATTCCCACGAGGTTCACATGGTCAAAATCCAATCCTTTCACTACCATTTGTGTGCCCACCAGGATGTCGAGCCTCTGTTGTTCGAATTGTTGTATGAGCGTGTCATGCGCCTGCTTGCCTCTCACGCTGTCAATGTCCATCCTTGCGATCCTGGCCTTGGGAAAGAGTTCGTCGAGTTGCTCCTCAATTTTTTCAGTACCAAAATTTCTCTGTATGAAATTGTGGTTGCCGCAAGCCGCGCAGGTGGTGAGGGGCGGATAGATGGTGCCGCAATAGTGGCACACGAGTTTATTGGTGAGCTTGTGGTAGGTGAGGCTCACGTCGCAGTATTTGCACTGAGGTATCCAGCCACATACCGCGCAAACCTGGTATGGTGAATAGCCGCGCCTGTTCTGAAAAAGTATTACCTGCTTATTGGCTTGCAGGGAATCATCAATGGCAGCTTTCAATTGCGGCGACAGCATCACCTTTGCCTTTTCCCTGGTGACGATCGTCTTGGTATCAATCAATTCAATCTTTGGCAATTGCACGGCGCCGAATCTTTCATTCAATTCCACCAGACCGTATTTGCCGGAACCGGCGTTGAAATAACTCTCCACCGAAGGTGTGGCGCTCCCAAGGAGCACTTTCGCGTTGAAGAGCGTGGCATAATAAATGGCGCTATCCCTGGCATTGTAGCGGGGGGCGGGATCCTGCTGTTTATAAGAAGCGTCATGTTCTTCGTCGGCGATCACGAGGCCGAGATCCGAAAAAGGAAGGAAGAGGGCGGACCTGGCACCGAGTACGATCCTGAGTTCTCCCGATTTGATCTTGTTCCAGATCTCTATTCTTTCATTCTGGTTGAATTTGCTATGGTAGATGCCGATATATCCCCCAAAATTTTTTTGCAGTCTTCGGATGATCTGCGACGTGAGTGCAATTTCGGGAAGAAGATAGAGCACCTGCTTTCCCTGCCTAACGTATTGTTCTATTTGCTTGACATAAATCTGCGTTTTACCGCTTGACGTGATGCCATGAAGGAGGCATACCTGTTTTTCCTGCAGGAATGCATTCACCTGGTTGAATGATTCCTGCTGAGCGGGCGTCAGTTCAAAATCAATCTTAATATCACGAGGCAGGTATTGCAGGCGGTCGATCATGCGTTTTTCCAGCCTGAGGATATTTTTTTCGGCGAGTCCTTTCAACTGCGCGTCTGAAGCCCCGGATTTTTTCAGCAGCCCGGATTTGGTCACTTCTCCCTCGGTCTTGAGCAGGTGCAGGTAACTGAGCAGGAGCTCCAGTTGTTTGGGCGCTCTTGTCCAGTTGTTCATCAGGTCGGCGAGTTTGTCATCGCTTTCATATTCCGGGTTCAGTATCACATAGGTTTCTTTCCTGGGAGTATAGGTTTCTTTCAGCGCTTCCCATACAAAGCACACTTTTTTGTCGATCATTCGTTTGATGACAGGATACACGTGTGAAGAGTCCAGGATTTGTTGCACTTCGGTGAGCCTGAGTTCTTTTTTGATGAGGAGGGCCTCGGCTACCAGGTATTCATCGTGGTCGAGGGCCGAGAAATCCTCACCATATTCTTCATTGAAAATCAGGATTGTTTCGCTGCTGAGTTTAAAATGCGAAGGCAGGGCGGCGGCCATTACTTCACCCTCCGAGCACATATAGTAGTCGGCGATCCATTCCCAAAGTTTCAATTGCTCTTTGAAGATGATGGGTTCTAGGTCGAGAACATTGAGTATGTCTTTGGGTTCAAAGGCCTGTGGTTTGCGGTCGTGCAGATATTTTATGACGCCAGCATATTTCTTGTTTTTTCCCAGCACCACTTCCACGCGGCATCCCACACGCACCTTATCCTGCAAATGAGCAGGTATGCTCCAGGTATAGTTTTTCGGTAGGGCCAATGGTATGATAATCTCTGCAAACATGATATGATCCGATTCCTCCGGCATGGTGGGGATGCAATTTAGCGAATCGGTTCTGAATGCGGGTTTGCTTATGATTATGGCTTTCTAACCTAAGGTCGCTCCCAGAATAAGGACGCACCTTTAGAGCGGGGAATTTTGTTGCGTATTTTGGAATATTTCCTGATTGAACATGGATACA
>CALFNL010000058.1 GCA_937902875.1 uncultured Bacteroidota bacterium
TACTTAATCACTGATTAGGCAGCCATGGCATACTGAGTATTGCCATTTGAATTTTATGCATTCCAGATTATAGTGCTGATTACACAACGCACTGCATGCTTACACTTACAAAGATCTACGCTGTCAATACCGGTCGGCCCCGGATAATTTTTGATATTTTGAGCTATATATAATTTCTATGATCGGGCCATTTATTTACGGAAAATTTAATCGGCCCAAAAAACAGAAATATTTGATCAGATTAAATTCTTATCTAACAGGTCAGCATAACCGGGAACTCAGATTCCTGTCATCCAATCATTTTCCCTTCCCCCATCCAAACCAATCGTTCCCATTCGCATAAATCAATAATCCAAACAGGATCACCATGCCCACCACCTGGGCATATTCGAGGAACTTGTCGCTCGGCTTTCGCCCCGTGATCATTTCTATAAGGGTGAATAGCACATGCCCTCCGTCAAGCGCCGGTATGGGCAGGAGATTCATGAAGGCCAGAATAATGGAAAAGAACGCTGTAATATTCCAGAACGCTTCCCAATCCCATCCCGTGTTCGGAAAAATGGATCCCATCGCCTTGAATCCTCCTACTCCTTTATATGCGCCCGTTTTGGGTGATAATATTTTCTTAAACTGGTCAATATAATATTGCAATTTCTCACCGGCCAGTCTTACACCTCCCGGCAAGGCCTGCCACAGATTATATTTGGTAACCACCAGTTTCAGCACCCCCATGCTGTCCAGGTCTCTGATGCTGCCAGCCACAATAAACCCGATATTGCCTTCATTGGAAATCCTGGTCTGCATATTAACGGTATCGGCTCCACGCAATACGCTCAATTCAACCGTCTTTCCCTTATTCTTTTCTGTCGCGTCTTTGAGCTCGTCATAAAAAACGGCAGGGGTGGAATTTATGGCTATAATCCTGTCTGCATTTCTCAGTCCGGCCTTGTAAGCCGCTGCTGTATCTGCTACCTCCTTTACCACAACCGGAAAACGGGGTTCCAGTATGGGCGCCCGGCTTCTTTTCTTCTCCACCAGTTTGCCTATCAGGTCAACCGGAAGATTGATGGTCTGGATCTTGCTGTCCCTTTCCAGGGTCACTTTTTCTCCCAGGATGAGTTTCATGGGAATATCTGTATAGTCCTCAATGGGCTCGTCATTCACAGCCAAAATCTTGTCGCCATTGCGGAAGCCAAGCTCGTTCATCAGGCTGTCCCGGAAAGCGAGGCCGTATTTCATGGAACTGACGGGCACTTTTTTCTCACCCCATACCAGCAGTATCATGGCATAGATGAGGAAGGCCAATAACACATTCATGGTAACTCCTCCAACCATGATGATCAGGCGCTGCCATGCCGGCTTGCTCCTGAATTCCCATGGTTGCGGCTCCTGTTTGAGCTGCTCCTTATCCATACTTTCATCCACCATGCCCGATATCTTAACATACCCGCCCAGTGGAAGCCATCCGATTCCATAAATGGTATCGCCAATTTTCTTCTTAAAAAGGGAAAACCAGGGGTCAAAGAACAGGTAGAATTTTTCAACCCGGCACTTGAACCATTTGGCCGTAATAAAATGCCCCATTTCATGCAGGATCACCAAAATGGAGAGGGACAGGATCAACTGCCCGGCCTGCAAACTAACCGCCGCCCAGTTTATTGCTAACATCATAAGTATAATCCATAGACCATAGTTGCCAGACCACGGTTGTGTGAATATTTTTTTTAACTAAATTTTTATCAAAGAAGCTGCAAAATTACGAGCCTCCCCGTCGCTCTCAAAATATTCTTCAAGAGAGGGTTTGGGGATATAAGTCACCTTTTCAATGGTCCTCTCTATTACTTCGGTGATGTCTAAAAACCCTATCCGGTTTCGCAAAAACCCATAAACTGCAATTTCATTGGCCGCATTCAGAATGCTCGGCAGGTTTCCTCCTCTTTGCAAAGCATCCATGGCCAGGGCCAGGTTGCGGAAAGTCTTGATATCGGGTGGCTCAAAATTCAGCATTGAAGATTTGGTGAAATCATAGCGTGGAAATGAATTTGGTATCCTCACCGGGAATGAAAGTGCGTATTGTATAGGCAGCTTCATGTCTGGAAGGCCCATCTGCGCCTTGATACTACCATCTTCAAACTGAACCATCGAATGGACGATACTCTGAGGATGTACTACAATCTGTATCTGTTCGGGTTGCAGGTTGAACAACCACTTCGCTTCTATCATCTCCAGGCCCTTATTCATGAGAGTGGCGGAATCAATGGTTACTTTGGCGCCCATGCTCCAGTTGGGATGCTGCAGGGCATGCTCTCTTTTTACATTCAACAGGAAATTGGGTTTTTTTCCCAGGAATGGACCCCCGGAAGCCGTCAGCACAATTTTTTCAATCCTGTTTCTCGTTTCTCCCACCAGGCATTGAAAGATGGCCGAATGTTCGGAATCCACCGGTATTACAGGCACCCTGTTTTCAACTGCTTTCTGCATCACGATATCACCAGCCACTACCAGGGTTTCCTTATTGGCAAGCCCTACTGCCTTACCTCCTTCAAGCGCTTTCAAAGTTGGCTTCAATCCCGCAAATCCCACGATGGCAGCTATCATCATATCATAATTATCAAAAGCTGCGACTTCCTCTAATGATTTTTCACCTGCAAATACCTTCACATCGGTGGAAGACAGGGCATCCTTCACCGCGTGGTATTTGCTTTCATCAACAATCACTACCGCGTTGGGATTGAATTTCCTTGCCTGGTCAATCAATAGTTCATGACTGGAATGTGCGGTAAGAATCTCAACGGTAAACTTATCGGGATTGGCAGCAATCACTTCCAATGCCTGTTTACCAATGGATCCGGTAGAACCGAATATGGCAATCCTTTTTTTCATGATCGGGTTTCAAGGTACGAGTTTCATGGAGAAGGTAAAACGCTAAACCTGTTAAAGGTTAAAGGTTGGAGCTCCGTCTTGGGATGTCTGGTTTATGATTTTGATTTTAGCGAATGAATTCTTCTTTATCCAGGCTTTCGATGCCGGCATATTCCCGGTGGGTTAGCATGGGGATGATTCTTCAGTAGCCCATAATTTTCAGGATCGTCTCAATTCCTCAGGCTCCAAATCCTGCTGCACATATGGAACCAGGTCATCTACAAGCTGCCGGTCATTGCTGAGCCGGGGCACTTTGTTTTGGCCTCCCAATTTTCCCACGCTCTTCATGTATTCAATGAATCCATTCTTTCTCACAGTCCTGATTCGGAGCGGTTGCAGGATATTTCCGGCGATCAGGTCATTGTAATAAATGTTCCTGGCTCGCAAATTATTATCAACTTTCAAACAAAAAGATTTCATGTCCTGCGGTTTGTTTTCAAATTCCACGAACCACTCGTGATAACTCCTGCCCTCTGATTTTTGTATCATGGGCGCCACAGTGAATTCAGTGATTTTTACTCCTTCCTGTTCGGCCGCTTTCATCAGGCTGTATTCCACTTCTTCCCCAATCACGTGTTCGCCGAAAGCCGAAATGAATTGTTTGGTGCGACCGGTAACCACCAGGCGGTAAGGATTTACGGAAAGGAACTTCACGGTGTCACCGATATTATAACCCCATAGTCCCGCATTGCTGTTTACAAGCATGGCATAATTCACTCCCACTTTAACGTCCCGCAGGCTTATCCGGGTAGGGCTTTCATTGAAGATTTCATTGGCGGGGATGAACTCGAAGAATATTCCAGAATCGGTATTTAGCAACAGGCCTTCCTGATGCTGTGAGTCCTGGAATGCAAAAAATCCTTCCGATGCCGGAAAGGTTTCAATGGTGTCGATGGGTTTGCCAATGCTATCGAATAATTTTGCTTTATAAGGTTCAAAATTCACGCCTCCGTGCACTACCACGGTCAAATTGGGAAAGATATCCATGATCTTTTTTCCGCCACTCACTTCTTCGAGTCGGTCAAAATACATCTGGATCCAGGGTGGAATGCCACCGATCAGTCGCATGTCCTGGTTGATGGTTTCTTCCACAATCTTATTGAGTTTGGTTTCCCATTCTTCAATGCAATTGGTTTCATAAGATGGCAATTGATTGGTGCGCAGGTATGCCGGAACCTGGTGATTTACGATGCCACTAAGCCTTCCCGTAGGAATACCGCCGATCCTTTCCAGTTCGGGTGAGCCCGACAGAAATATCAATTTGCCGTCTGTGAGTTTGCTATTGCCACTTTCGGCCATATAGCAAAACACAGCATTGCGGGCGCTGGGAAGGTGGTTGGCGATTGAATCCTTGGTGATAGGGATATATTTTACACCGCTGGTAGTGCCTGATGTTTTAGCAAAGTAAATAG
>CALFNL010000059.1 GCA_937902875.1 uncultured Bacteroidota bacterium
AATGCACCGACACAAGGGTCAATATGGTGACCCCTCCGCTTTTTCAAAGATTTCCGGGCCCCCGGGAATTGGCAAAAGCCGGCTTTGATGATGTATTTCCTTATATAAAGAGCATTTCTTACCCCAATAGCAAGACAAAACACCTGATTGGTATGGCCAAAATGCTGGTTGAAGATTTTCATGGCAAGGTCCCCATGACTGTGGATGAATTGATGCGATTACCCGGGGTGGGGAGAAAGACTGCAAATGTGATCACTTCTGTTATTGATCGCCAACCCAATATGGCCGTTGATACCCATGTTTTTAGGGTTGCAGCAAGGATTGGCCTCACCATTGGGGCCAAAACACCCCTTGAGGCAGAGAAACAACTCACCCGCTTCATACCAAGGAGCCTGATCCGCAAGGCCCATCATTGGCTGATATTGCATGGGCGATATGTTTGTGTGGCAAGACGCCCCATGTGTGAAATCTGCGGATTGCAGCAAGCCTGCAAATATTACCATAAGAATTTTCCCGAAGATCAAGCCTCACCCAGAGCGGGCAAGTCTGCAAAAGGCTAATAACATTCCATGAAAGCAGATTCAAATCAAGACCGTAAAATAAGATCAATTAATCTTCTGCTTTAGCCGCTTTGTTGGCACTCAATACAGAATTATCAGATCTCAGATATAATAATATTCAGGCCTTTGTTTAGTGAGGGCCGCGCCTCTCCACTCTGAACCAGATTTATTACCTTACTGTATCAGCTTCTCCTTTCTGCATGAATTATCTTATAGAATTCAGGAAATTCATAACGGGTCAATACCTCAATAAAGGCGTTAGGATAACGGCGGCAACCATCATTCCCGCGATGGTATTATATCATTTCAATTTGTTGTCGGTTGGCATTGCCATGCCATTGGGGGCCCTGATGGTGAGCATGGCAGACACCCCCGGGCCCATTCACCACAGGCGAAACGGAATGCTGGCATGTAACCTGCTGAATTTCGCTGTTGCTATCACGGTAGGCATTACACGTACGCATCCCTGGCTCCTGGGCCTTGAAATAGCATTATTCGGTTTTGTATTTTCCATGGCGGGTATTTATGGCAACCGGGTGAATAGTATTGGCCTGAGTGCATTGTTCGTGATGGTATTGAGTATTGACGTGCATCACCTGCAGGAGAGGGTTTTTGTTGATGCCCTCTTCATGCTGGGTGGCGGAGTATGGTATATGATTCTCAGTCTCGTTTTGTATTCCATCAGGCCTTACCAACTAATACAGCAGGCATTGGGAGAATCGCTTATCAGCATCGCTTCTTACCTCAAGGAAAAGGCGAGGTTGTATGAAACGGCAGCAGACTACGATGAAGTATTTCGTTCTTTGGTGCCTTTGCAGGTTGAAATTCAGCATCAGCAGGAGCAACTGAGGGAAATCCTGTACAAGGCAAGGGATGTAAACAAAGAATCCACTTCCAGGAGCCGCTCACTACTGATGATGTTCCTGGACAGTCTTGATTTGTTTGAGCAGATAATGACGTCACAGCAGAACCATGCATACTTGCATAGATTATTTGATGGTACAGGCCTCCTGGAAAAATTCCGGTTGCTCATTATCGCATGCGGGGATGCCCTGGAGGAGATGGGCCTTGCCGTGCAGATGGGAAACACTGCAAAAGAAGAGAGCAATTTGGAGGATCTCATCGCATCCACCGAAAGTGCGTTTATACAATACCGGGATCAGCATCTGGATCCATCCAACCTGGAAGGATTTATCAGCCTCAGGCATATATTAAACAATATAAAAGATATCTACGATCGGATGAAACGGCTGCGGATGTACAGCAGTTTCAACAATGACTCAACAAGGAATATCCCTATCAATGTGAACCTGGGGAAATTTGTTTCCACGCATGAATTGGATCCGAAACTTTTCATTGAAAATCTCAGCATTCGCAGCAATGTGTCTAGGCATGCCATTCGAATCAGTCTCTCCATGCTCGCGGGATATATGATTGCCCAATTATTTCCGTTTGGTCATAGCTATTGGATCCTGCTCACCATTTTAACGATACTGAAGCCGGCTTACAGTATCAGCCGGAGAAGAAATGCGGATCGTCTTGGAGGAACGCTGGCAGGAGCCGTGCTGAGTTTTTTCATTTTGTATTACATTCATAGCAATCAGGTTCTGTTTGGAATGACAATTGTTGCCATGATTGCGGGATACAGTTTTGTTCAGATCAATTATTTCGTGAGTGTGGCGGGGATAACGATCTATGTGCTGCTTTCCTTTCATTTTCTGCACCCTGTGGATTTCAGGAGCCTGGTGGTTGACCGTGTAATTGATACTGGCATTGGGTCGGCGATTTCATTCATCGCGTCTTTATTTGTACTGCCCAGGTGGGAACATGAGCAGGTAGTTGAATACATCAGTGAACTGTTGAAGGCTAACCTGAATTATTTTCACACGGTTACAAAATCGTTTTATACTGTACCCGCTCCAATCCAGGAATATAAGTATGCAAGAAAGCAGGCAAATGTTGCTTTGGCAAATCTTTCAGACGCATTTCAGAGGTCCTTATCGGAACCGGTTAGCGGCATCGCCACTCAAACATTATTACAACAGTTGGTAGTGGCTAATCATATGCTCACATCGCATATTGCTTCACTGTCTTTTTACGCAAAGTCATTGGCTGACCAATACCGCAGTGCTGCTTTCAGGCCGGTTATAGATACAATCGAGAGCAATATGAAGAGGGCCATTCAAATTGCCATCAAGGGTGCGGAGCCCGCCATTCCTGATTCAGAAGAAATAAACAAGGCAGATGCGAGAGAGATTGTAAGGGAACTCTGGAATCGGAGGGTGAAAGAACTGGAAGAGGGACGTAAGAACAGCGGCGACCGCGACACCCGAAAATTATTATCAGGATTAAAGACTATAACCGATCAATTTGAAATTATCCAGACCATCATTGCGGATATCATACACATTTTGCAAAGGATGGGCCATCCAAATCCTTCCAAAGGAAATTCATCTTTCATTTAGAGTATTATTCACTTCCCGCTACCGCTTTCCTCCTTTTCATAATGAATTCCTGCAAACTAATTTTACACTTGTCCTGTCCGCCGGGATTGGTTCTTGTTAGTGAACGATAAATATGAGCTGACCGTGAAGAAGCACTTGTTTTATGTTTTGTGGATGGTTGTTTTGCAGTCGTACCAGTCTCCCGGGCAGGACTATTATTACAACGACCGGTATTATGAACAGCCGGTATTAATTGAGGGAGGGGTTAGCGCAGGTGGAATCAATTGCCTTACAGACCTGGGAGGCGGCCCCGGAACCGGAAAAAGATATTTTAAGGACCTGAATCTGCCTAATACGAAATCTTGTATTGGCATTCATTTGGGACTGACCTATGGATATTCAATGGCAATCCGGCTCATGGCCATTACCGGAAAGATCTGCGCCTATGACAGCATACTTAGAGAAGATGGGACTGTAGCCATGTTCCGGAGGCAGCGCAATCTCAGCTTTCAAAGCAACATAGCCGAAGTTTCTGTTGCAGCAGAATTTTACCTGCCAGGGGTTGCGAGGGCATCACCAGAGAGGCAGAGGCGGATGATTACACCCTTTGCCTGTGTAGGAATTGGAGTATTTCATTTTGATCCGCGGGCGAGGCTGAATGGGAAATGGTACAGCTTGCATTCATTTCATACCGAAGGTGAAGGATTTCTCTCTTATCCAGACAGAAAACCATATTCGCTCACTCAACTAAATTATCAGGCAGGTATTGGTTTGAGGTATGAAGTTTCTGCTCTGCTGCATTTGCGGATTGAAATTATTCACCGTGTATTGAAAACGGATTATTTGGATGATGTCAGTACGAATTATGTGGACCCAAGATTTTTTGAAATCTATCTCCCGCCGGAAAAGGCCCTTATTGCAAAGCAGCTGGCAGATAAAAGGATTCCCGGTGCCACAAACCAGAGAGTCGCCATTGGTGAAAAAAGGGGCGATTCAAAAAATATGGATAGTTATTTTACCTGCATGGTCAGGCTCGGCTATATTTTGAACAGGATAAAGGCGCATTGAGAAAATTGCAAATAGGGACTGAACAAGCCCCAGGCTGCCCACAGTGATACTAAGTACCGGTGAGGGATGCGGGAATAGATTATGCGGATACCTTATCTTATTCAAAAGCATTGGCCTATGGAAAAATCCGGTACTGAATTATAAGGAGTTGATGGTCGATTCATATGTGATCAAGCCGAGGCGCCGCTCTTAGAGATATCTTCTGAGTTCGGCAACCAATTCAGTCTTAGTGATGGGAATACCCATGATTTTATGGTAGCCCTTTGCGTCTACCAGGTAGAGATCTCTGATCAGCCTGATCAATTGTCCGTTATTGATTTCAGGTACCAAAACCTGTTCGAAATTCCTGAGGATCGCGCCCAGGTTCGCGGGGAATGGTCTCAGGTAACGGATATGTGCATGCGAAATTGCATGGCCTTCTTCCTTCAATTCTGCTACGGCGCTTTTGATGGCACCATAGGTTGATCCCCATCCAAGTACTAACACTTTTCCTTTGGTGGGGCCACTGTCTAATTTCTGTTCAGGAATATGGTCGGCTATCCTGTCTACCTTTTCCTGTCTGAGCTTCACCATTAATTGGTGATTTTCAGGTTCATAGTTCACGTTGCCGGTGACATTTTGTTTCTCGAGACCTCCAATCCGGTGTTCCAATCCTGGCGTACCCGGAATTGCCCAGGGCCTGGCTAATTTTTCATCGCGCAGATAGGGAAGAAATTTTTCTTCATCCGGATTCAACCCGGCCTTAAAATTTACTGTAATCTCCTGCAGGTCATTTGCATTGGGAAATCGCCAGGGTTCAGCTCCATTGGCAATATACCCATCGCTCAGGAATATTACCGGGGTCATGTGCTGAACCGAGATCCGCGCAGCTTCATACACGGCATCAAAGCAATCGCTTGGGGTTGATGCCGCGATCACAGGCATGGGGCATTCTCCATTACGACCATAATAGGCTTGCAGCAAATCACTTTGTTCCGTCTTTGTAGGAAGTCCCGTTGAAGGACCGCCTCGTTGAACATCAACTATAAGGAGTGGGATTTCCAACATCACTGCTAATCCCATTGACTCAGCTTTCAGCGCCAGGCCCGGGCCCGAGGTAGTAGTAACCGCCAGGGAGCCTCCATAGGCTGCCCCGATCGCCGCGGTTATGCCCGCAATCTCATCTTCGGCCTGGAAAGTACGTACGCCGAATGATTTGTACCTGCTCAATTCATGCAATATGTCTGAAGCAGGCGTTATTGGGTATGAACCCAGAAATAAAGGCAGCCCACTCTTTTGCGAAGCGGCTATCAATCCATAGGCCAGGGCCTGGTTACCCATAATTGACCTGTACACGCCGGGATGCATTTTGGCCTTTTCCACTTTATAAGTGGTAGTGAAGGTCTCGGTGGTATCTCCATAATTATACCCCGCCTGCAAGGCTTTCATATTGCTCTCAAATATTTCGGGCTTCTTTCCAAATTTGTCTTTCAGAAATTGTACGGTGCTCGCCATGTCACGATTGTACATCCAATACAGGAAACCCAGTACAAACATGTTCTTGGCACGATCCTTTTCTTTGGTGCCCAAACTAATTTCCTTCAATGCCTCCCTGGTCATTTTGGTGATGTCCATTCTGATCACTTCATAATTGCCCAGACTGCCATCATCCAGGGGATTGACACCTTCTGGAAAATTCGCCAACCGCAGATTCTTTGAATCGAAGCCGTCGGTATTTGCAATGATCTTACCACCTTTCTTGAGGCTTTTCAAGTTCACCTTAAGGGCAGCGGCATTCATCGCCACCAGCACGTCACATTCTTCGCCGGGCGTAAAAACCATATCACTGGAAAATCTTAGCTGGTATCCGCTTACTCCGGGTAATGTACCCTGGGGTGCACGGATTTCGGCCGGAAAATCGGGAAAAGTTGCAAGGTCTATACCCAATAAGGCGGTATTGTTGGTAAACTGGCTACCGGTAAGTTGCATACCTTCACCACTATCTCCTGCAAATTTTATGACTACATCATTTAGAATTTCTGCGTGTCGGGTCATTGGATTTGTTGAATTAAACATGCAAATTTACGATATAGGAGACTGAATTTAAGAAATGTTTGAATACATTAGGTTACTCCCTGTCATTTGCTTCTTTAGGATGCGTATTCAGATTAATTAAATGCCGGCTAAGGATTAACATATTTTTAATTTTAAACTGAAGGAAGTAGAATATCAAGGGAACAGCCTGGTTCCGCCAGAAAGCCCCATACAATAAATGAATGAGAAATTTGTTATTTTTACAATCCTAAACATAGATAATATGGCTATTTTCAAATCTGGCAATCCGACCATTTCGGAAAAAATATTCCAAAAAAGCATTACCGGCGATCAGCAGCAGGTAATGACAGTCAGGGGCACCCTGAATAAATTCGGCTTCTTATTTATAATGGTAATGGCTTCCGCGTTTTTTACATGGAATGCATTTTCCAAAGGAGCAGATGTTTCATCTTATATGTGGGGTGGAATGATTGGTGGATTCGTGATCGCGCTGGTAATGGTGTTTAAACAGACCTGGTCTCCATGGCTCGCTCCCGCATATGCGTTGGCCGAAGGATTATTTGTTGGCGCCATATCTGCATATTTCAATAGCGCTTTCGCGGAAAGAGCACCCTTTATCATCATGCAGGCGGTTGGTCTAACCTTCGGCACCGTAATCGCCATGTTTATCCTGTACAAAATGCGCGTCATCAGGGCTACTGAAACTTTCAAATCGGTGATCATTACTGCTACAATGGGGATCGCAATATTTTACCTCATATCGATTGGATTGAGGTTTTTCAACATTGACATTCCTTTTATACACGAGGGATCTACTTTTGGAATAATCTTTTCCCTGGTTGTGGTAGGCATCGCTGCCCTGAATCTGATCCTTGATTTTGATATGATAGAACGCGGATCCAATATGGGAGCCCCCAAATACATGGAATGGTATGGAGCTTTTGGATTGCTGGTAACCATTGTTTGGCTATACCTCGAAATATTAAGACTGCTGGCAAAAATGAATAGGAGGTGATCCATTCATTTTCCGAATGAAATGGCATCTGCGCCAATTCTATAAACTAATACCTAACAAAGCCGGATCATGGGGTCCGGCTTTCTAATTTCTGATTCATTCTTTATTCAATTCCTCCAGTAATCCCATCACCTTTTTCCCTATCAGATCTCTCACTTTCCTGAATTCAACAGCATCCATTTCTTTGGGATCTGGAATTTGCCAATCAATAAATCTTTTGGCGGGCATCCAGGGGCAGGCATCACCGCAACCCATAGTCACCACTACGTCGAATGGTGCATGAACCTCTACCTCTTTAATATCCTTCGACTGATGAATACTCAGATCATAATTCAATTCTTTCATGGCCGCAATGGCCTTGGGATTGATAGTACCTGAGGGTTTACTGCCCGCACTATACACATCCACCTTACCATTACTATAAATCCTTGCGAGTGCCTCGCTCATCTGGCTACGGTTACTATTTTCTACACAAACAAATAATATCTTCTTTTTCAAACTACCACTCATTTTTGAACCAAAGGGGATCATTTCTTGAAACCTTGGAGCCCAGGATCAGTCACCATCCAGAAGGTTACCCAATCCTCCTAATATGCTGCCTTCTTCTTTTCTATTGTATGAGCCATAGCGGATAATTCTCGCAGCTAGCCGGCTGATTGGTAAGGATTGTAGCCATACTTTTCCCGGTCCTCTCAAGATAGCAAAGAACAAACCTTCCCCGCCAAATACCCAGTTTTTGACGCCGCGGATAAATTCAATATCAAAATCCACCTGTCCGGTATATGCTACCACGCAACCTGTGTCAACTTTCAGAATTTCGCCGGCCTGCAGTTCCTTTTCAACAACATAACCACCGGCATGAACAAATGCCATACCATCGCCCTCAAGACGTTCCATGATAAATCCTTCTCCCCCAAATATCCCGGTACCCAACCTGCGTTGAAATTCTATTCCAATGCTCACCCCTTTGGCGGCGCAAAGAAATGCGTCTTTTTGAGCGATTATCCTGCCGCCCATTTGCTGCAGGTCCAGGGGCAGTATCTTGCCTGTATAGGGTGCACCAAAACTCACTTTCTTTTTTCCAGGGCCTACATTCGTGAAGGCAGTCATAAATAAGCTCTCCCCTACCAGCACCCTCTTGCCAGCGCTGAAGAGTTTTCCCAGCAAGCCTCCTCCCTGTTGTTGCGAACCGTCTCCGAAAATTGTCTCCATCTGTATGCCGTCTTCCATCATCATAAAAGCGCCGCTCTCCGCGATGGCGGTTTCTTCGGGATCGAGTTCTATCTCCACAAACTGCAGCTCTTCGCCATAAATTTTGTAGTCGATCTCATGATTTCTTCTCATATCCAAAAATTTATAGGAAAGTTACTAATAACCGGTATGTCGATACAAATTTCAATAATTAAAATCTCATGCTCCTTTTTTGAGAAGAATTTTTTGTGCCAGGTAATCATTGGCCGCATCAATGATCTCAACTAATTTTGGCCAGTGGGAAACGGGTTCAATGGTATTATTATAAATTTTTGACACCTTGATATGTATGGTGTTGCCGGTCTGCTGCGCCGTCGCAACAAAGCTCCCGGATCCATTCGATTTGTTCTGCACCAATTTATCCAGACCTTCCACCTTATATCCCGCAGGAATATCAACCTCAATAGTATATTCGTAGGTTCGTGGAAAGGGCATATAAACATCCACTTTTCTGTTCCTTTGATCTGGTTTTAATTCTAGTTGCGATCCTATCAGTTTACCTATTTCAAAAATATAATTATTGCCTGCCTTTTTTATCCAACCGTCAATTGCAAACTGGGTGGTATAAATAAAATCTGGGTTAGTATGGCGTAAACCCATATTATCTACCCGAAAAAGCTTCAGGTCCTTAGGCTCATTGTCAAATTGATCTTTGATTTCATTAACAAATTGCTGCTTAGACTCTTCCCGCGCTTTCGCAAACGCCGCTTTGTATTCGTCGGACAGGGACCTGTTGCGCCTGCTGTCTGCAAATTCTTCCATGAATGATTCTTTCACCCCAAGGGCCTTGCGTTCTTCATCATAATAATCTTCAAAAAGCAATAGACTCTTCTGTTCACCTGAGCGCATATGTCCTGTAAGTACTGTCTTCCTATCAATATTCATTTGTTGCAAATCGTTCCCAAAACCCACCTTCAATATTTCCAAATGTTTATTTTGAAGTGCCTTGGTTTTAGGAAGATCAACCTCAGAGTTTTCTGTAATCAACCTACCAGTCATCATACGGATACTCTTAATGTATATAACAGGAACTCTTTGCCCCTCATATTCTGAGGATATATAATTACAGTTGGTAAAAACGCCTTCAGCACTCATAAATACAGGTTTTCCTTCCTGTGTTTTCAGCATAAATTCAAAATCATTTCTTGACATCACCTGTTTTGAATCGGGTCCATACAATGAAGTAGCCAATACAATATCGCAGGGTATATCAAATTCTCTCAGGATCAGGTTCAACAAGAAAAGAAAATTGTGATTATTCGGGGTTTGATAATTCCTATCCGTTCCCACAATAATAGGATCTTTGGGCCCTACTCTGTAAAATGTCAGGTATCTCAAAGCATAATACACGTAATAGGGAAGGCTGTCTTTAGGGATATCATCATTCTTTTTATTGTATTGTTTCAACAATGATTTCACTTCCTTATAATATAAAGGAACCCCTTTGTAATACATCCCGGTCACGCTGGTTTGCATTTCAACTCTTATATCATCAATGATCTCATCTGTGGACTGATTGCGATACACCTCACCCGGATTCCTGGAATTTATTGCCCCCGCGAACATTCCCTTATATCCCACGATGAGGTTTAAACGAAGAATGGGAATTTGCTTGTAAGCAGACATCCATAGGCTCACCGGTAAGCTGGGAATATTTTCCATTTCGGCATCCAGGATATTATCTTCCTGACTATCCTTTTTCACTTTAAATTCGGGGGCCCCATTCATGGCACGGTATTCCAATGCATATTTCTTTCCGAATTCGCAGTGGATTGAATAATGAAGAATAGGCTTGTCATCTCCAAACAGGAATAGCTCCGGGTCTATAGGATGACTATAATCTTTTTCCTCCTCCTCCCTGATAAAATAATCAATCATGTCCCCCACTTGCAAATCTGTAATTGCCAACTTGCCCTGCTTATCATTCTTTTCATCCTTGATTAATACTGCATCATCAGCATTCACTTCCTTTATGGATCCATCCGCCTTATATATGCGCACCCCCAGAATGGTAATACTGTTGGCCTTTTTGGAAAATACAGAATTTAATTTTTTGAATTTCTGGAAGCCGAATTCAGAATATTCTTCGAGTGTAGCCTTGTCGTTGATTTTCACCAGTTCTCTCACCGTATTAGAATAATACACATTTTTATGTGCGGTCCCTTCATTATTCCTACTGGCGGCCTTGATTTCATGATGTCTTGCCAGGATAATTCCGGATTCACTCCTGAATGCTTCCGGCACGGTGCGATTTTTAAAAGCGGGAATATTCCATCCCCAGACCTCCTGCCTCACTTCGGCGGCTCTTTTTTTATAATCATTATCATTTTGCGCGTTGGCAGCCGAAAGAAAGCAACAAGTAAACGCAATTAGGGCCAGATAACGGGTGAACTTCATATAGGTCTTCTATTTTTTAGTGAAGATTATTTGTTCGCTATAGAATTTCTTGAGTTGCTGAATGTCTTTGTTCCATTTTTCAAAAGCAGCCTTAGGCAGACGCGTATTCTTAATAATCAGTTCCTTATTATACAACAATATATCACCCAAAATCTTATAAGTAATACTGAAACTATAATCCTGCTGATCAACTTTCAATGGCGGAGGAGTCTCTGCAATTTTGTAGCCGGCGGGAATAGTTAATTCTGTTTCATGAATTAGGTGATGTTTGTATCCAAATACCCAGTCCTGTTGGCGGTCTTTGGTTTTTATTTCATACTCTTCCATTTCCTTCCTGAAATCCATTTCAAGATAGAGGTCATTGCCGAAATCCGATAAAGCATCTTTGTATTGCAGGTCATACTTTATTGTAAGATCGTTATTGCGATTATTCAAATCGGAATAAGTGAGGTTATTGATGATGTATCTGGCATTGTTCTCTGAAAGATAATTTGTCAATGCATCAGGGAGTTTGTCTTTTTTAACTGAATGAATGCCTTCGAGTAGCCATTCCTTGCTTTCTCCCAGCCATTTCTGTTCTATTTTCCCTACCAGACTGGCGCCTTCTATTTTCAGGATTCTTTTTTCATATTCCGTATTTTGGGTATATGGGCGGCCTGGAATTTTTTCCAGTAAATATGTATTTCCATTCTCGATCAGGACCTGTCTTCCCTGAATGCGCTCCGCATATTGGTTAAATCCTATATAAGTTTCGGTAGCATCGAGGAAATAAAATTGATCCTTCAGTTTTACCGCGCAGATCATGTGATTGTCAACTGCGAGACAAGGCGTGGAATAATCATAGGCAATATGATTAGTGCCTATCCAGCACAGGCGGGCGTCAAAGCCTGATGTCACTAATAATTCCTTGGTAAGATTGGCCATCCCCTTGCAATCGCCATATTTTTTTTTCAACACATCCTGTGCGCTTTCCGGCTTGAATCCTGCAATCCCATCTTCAAATGCGAGGTACCGAATGTTATCCTGAACCCAATTGTATATGGCTTTGACCTTTTCCATATCTCCGTTTATGCCTCTTGTTATTTCCAGCGCCCTCCCTTTTATTACGGTTGCATCATTCCCGATTTGTGCTACCAGCCTCTTGTACCATGCATATTGATCATCTAGCTTATTAAAATAAGTGATGCGTCCATCCCTGCCGTCTGCGTATTTGCTCAGTACCATCAGGTGCGGGTAAATATAGGATGGGCCGGGACTCTGAGCCTCATTTCTTCTGGCGGGCAGTTGCCGTATGGTATAAGTATATATATCTGCATCCCGGCGGCTGTCGTAGACCAATTGCTTTTGTATCTTGAAAGTTGCAAAATTCATTTCTTTCAATTCCAGATGCATCCAGCGGGGAACTACAATTGTTACCTGCTTATTTTCCACTTTCAATGCTTCAGAAAAAAATATGGTAGTGAAGTAACGGGGGTCATTTATTGTTTTTTCTATCTGTACCTCGCTCTCGGTACCCTTTTTTTCAAGTGGCAATTGAAAATAACAGACATGCGCGTCTGAGTAAAAAATATTTTCTACCGAATAATACTCATATTTAGGCTTTATATCTTTAGCCTTACTGCCGTCAACATATATCTTCACTTCATCAATGGTGGACTTATCATCATAAAATTCAACTACGGGGATGGCGGTCCTGAAGCTGTTACAATAGTAAGTAGTCTTGCTTTGTTCTTTTACCTGTACAGGGTCCTCATTCGTTCCTCGTGCCAGCACGAATTCGTATTGCTCAGTCTTATTTTTGATAACGATATTACTGTCATCCCATGAAGGTAAGTGAGATGGAAAAGGGTTAGCCAACAAGGTTAATGGGAAGTTTAGCTGGCTTATCAGCAGGGTGCAAACAATCAGATTTCTCATGGGTTGGTAATGGGGATATGAAGGCAAGATAGTAAATCATGTTTTGTTATCAAATAAAAAAACCCCTCCCGAAGAATCGGGAAGGGTTGTTTATAAAAACCAAAACCAACGTGTACATCTATAATTAAGCCTTCTTAAATCCAAGATACCGTGGGAACATCGGCTTGCGTTGAACAACCCTTCTCCAAATCCACATGATGAATACCAGGATGAAAAAGAATGGACCTGTGAATCCCAAAAGGGCCACCCATTTAGTGCCGTAGAATTTGCTCATTGGCCTCCGCAGCCTTTCCGACACCAGGTACATGGAAGGCACCATCAGCAGGGTCATGAAGAATGCGAAGATCAAACCGAAAATAAGCGTCCAGGATAAGGGACCCCAGAACACCACGCTATCTCCCCCGAAGAAAATATGAGGGTTGAGATTTTGCAGAAAGCTAACCCAATTAATATTCAGTCCAACTGCCAGTGGCAAAAGGCCGAGAATGGTAGCAAGGGCGGTTAGCAACACGGGAATGATACGGATCTTACCCGCCTGAACGGCCGCTTCCCTGGTGCGATAGCCGCGGCTCCGCAATTCATCAGTAAAATCAATCAGCAGGATGGCATTCTTTACCACAATGCCCGCCAGTCCCACTATCCCCAATGCCACCATGATCAGGGGCATGGTCATTCCCGTAATTGCGAATCCGAAAAACACACCGATAATGCTGAAAAATATTTCATTCAATACAATAAACGGTTTGCTGAGCGAATTGAACTGCAACACAAGTATGCCGAATATTATACCCAGGGCAGTGATGAGGGCCGTGAGCAGAAAGCTGAGAGACTCCTGCTGATCTTCCTGCTGACCTCCTGTTTGCCGAATGATCACATTGTCGGGTTTGCCGCTGAAATTCGCTACGGCCTGCCCGATTTGTAAATTCACTTTATTGGGGTCATATCCATCGATCAGGTTCGAATAAATTGTAATCAGGCGTTTGAGGTTCTTGCGCTTGACACCGCCCAACGTATTGGTGTAGTCGAATTTCACCACATTGCTGATGGGCACCTGCCTCACCTGCCCGGTGTTGAAGTCCCGGTAAGTAATCTTAAGATTCTGGAGGTCGGTGAGGTTATTTCGCAACAGATCGGAATAACGGATCTGGATCTTGTATTCGTCCTCTCCTTCTTTTAGTTTGCTTGCCTCCCTGCCAAAAAGGGCGGTCCTTAATTCCATCCCGATCTGACCGGTACTCAAACCTTCCCGGAGGGCCCTCTCACGGTCAACAGTAAGCGTAAGTTCCGGCTTGGTTACGTCCACATCCAGCTTTAGTTTTTCAACTCCCGGAACATTCACACTGTCCAGGTAATTTTTAAGATTCACAGAAGTTCTGACCAATTCATCAAAATCCTCACCCACTACTTCGATATTGATGGGAGCTCCGCTTGAGGGTCCGTTTTGTAAACCCGAGATGCTCACTTCTGCTCCGGGAATTTCAGTAATCACTTTACGGAGACTGTCCACATATACCGATGTCTTTTGTCCCATCCGTTTATCATATTCCACAAATGAAATCTGGATCCTGCCGAGGTTAGATTGGGTTCCTCTCTCACCCTGAAATGGATCGGTAGCGCCCACGGCCACGTTGGAGATCACTGACTCCACGATGGGATTATTTTCACCCAGCACCTGAAATACTTTTCCTTCCAGCAGGTTCGTCACACTGTCAGTTACTTCTGTTCGGGTACCCACCGGCATTTTCAGGTAAACATATACGATTTGCGGATCGCCCGTAGGAAAGAATTCAGTCTTGGTACGGCCCGAACTGATGGACGCAAACAACATTCCGAAAGCCAGTAGGAAAGCCCCGAAAACGGATGCTATCAACCATCCCGGACGGCTGCCTTTCAGGGCCCAGCGCAGACCTCTCTCATAACGGTTCATGAGCGCGGGCAATACTTTCATCTGAAAACCATGGATCAGGTCTCGCAGAACGTATCTATTCAACACAACAAGCACTACCATGATCAGGAAGAAATTGGCCGCGCCATGAAATTGAGCCAGGTGCAAAATCAAACCCATGGCTACAAAGAACCAAAACCATTTCTTTTTAAATAAAGCGCTCCTGCGTTCCGGATCGGGATAATGCTCCGGCTTCATGAAGGTGGTGGCAAATACCGGATTGATGAGGAATGCCACAGCCAGCGATGCCGTTAGAGTCAATATCAATATGGCGGGCAGATAAATCATGAATTTTCCAATGATGCCCGGCCAGAACAATAGCGGAAAAAAAGGAGCGAGGGTAGTCACCGTTCCCGAAAGTACTGGCGCAAAAATTTCGCCTGCGGCCATCTTGGCCGATTTCACAATCGGCATGCGGCCATTGTTGAAGATGCGGTGCGTATTCTCAATCACCACAATGGCGTCGTCCACAATGATTCCCAGGCCAAACAGGAGTGCAAAAAGCACTATAAAATTGAGCGTGATATTGGTGCCAATGATGATGCTCGCCGAAGGGAGGAACATGAATGCCACAAATACGCTCAATGGCACACTCAGTGCTACAAAGAATGCATTGCTCACACCCATAAAGAACATGAGCACCAGCAGAACGAGGATGAATCCGATCACGATCGTATTGATCAGATCATTAAATGAGGTCTTTGTGGGAAGGCTCTGGTCGCCACTGATCGTTACATTCAGGTCCTTCGGCAGTTCGGTCCTTTTCATTTCATTCACGATGGCGTTAATCTTTTCAGAAGTATTGATCAGGTTCTCACCCGATCTTTTCACAATCTGAAGAGTAACCACATTCTTGCGATCGATGCGGGAATAGCTTTCCTTTTCTTTCACCGTGTCCACAATCCTCGCGATATCCCGGAGATAGATAGCCTGTCCGAAAATATTTTTTATAACAATTTTCTGCATATCATCAGCCGAAACAAATTGCCCCTTTATTTGAATGGTGGGCTGCATGTCGCCGATCCTGATATTTCCCGCGCTGATATCCCTGTTTTCATTGGCAATTGAGTTGGCAATATCATTGAAACTGATCCCTGCGGCTTCCATCTTAAACTTGTCAAGGTTCACCTGAATTTCTCTTTCCGGAGCCCCGGCGATTTCGGCCTTATTCACTTCCCGCAATTCCTCAAAGCGGTCCTGCAATTTCTTGGCATATTCTTTCAGTTTCAGTCCGTCATAATTTCCGCTCACATTTACAAACATGATTGGAAAATCTGAAAAACTCACTTCAATTACGTCAGGTTGCGAAGTGAGGTCTGTTGGCAGGTCGGTTTTAGCCTTGTCAACCGCGTCTTTCACTTTCTGCTTGGCCACATCCACTTTCACATTACTTTCAAATTCCACCAGAATACTGCTATAGTCCTGGATAGAAGTACTCTTTATATTCCTGATGCGGGCTCCTGTTATCGCCTTGATCTGTTTTTCAATAGGCCTCGTTACCAGGTTTTCCATATCCTTGGGCGAAGTGCCCGCATAAATGGTGGATACATAGATCTGTGGCAAAACGATATCCGGAAATCTTTCCTTGGGAAGCGTAGTGAAAATATTCAGCCCCACCATTGTGATCACAATCGTGGCTACATATGTGACCGTACTATGATCAATGACCCAACTGGTCAGTTTGAATTCCCTGAACTTTTCTATGAATTTATCTTTGATGTTCATGGTTCATTTCTTTTGTCTTTTTGAACAATATCCTTGCGTGGCCCTACCAGTTTATTTTGTTTCAGTGGTGATCAACTGTCCTTCATATAAACCCTGGTAGCCTTGCGTGATCAGTATATCTCCGGCCTTCAATCCATCTTTTACTTCAATATCTTCGCCATACACAGAGCCTACGGTTACCTTCCGTTTTCTCGCGTACATTTTGCCATTTTCAATGGATTGCACGAATACATATTTGCCTTTTT
>CALFNL010000060.1 GCA_937902875.1 uncultured Bacteroidota bacterium
ATGGGTTGGTCGCTGTATTTCTCTCATCAATATTCACACCCAGTGGCAGGTGATCCAACCAATTAACGTTGGCCCTAGCACTAAAACAGGGCCACATGCGAGGCGCGGCGGCATCATACTCGCTCATGGGTGGCATGCCCAAAATCAATTCTATAGTGCGTAACATGGAACTGGTTGAATACATTGTATGATCTACGTAGTGTCTTTTCACAAAGGGTCCGGCCACAAAAGCAATGCTCCTGTGAGCGTCCACGTGGTCGGGGCCGTTTTGGGCATCATCTTCCAAAACAAAAACTACTGATTCTTTCCAGATAGAACTCTTCGACAAGTGGTCCACCAGTCTTCCCAATGCCAGGTCATTGTCTGCAACTGCCGCAAAAGGGGTGTGAGCGCCCTTGGCCAATCCGCTGGTATGATCGTTGGGAAGATATACAAGATTAAAACGGGGAACCTTGTTGAGTGAAATAAGGGAATCAAAATCCCGCTCCCATATTTTTTCCCTGTCAATATCCATGAAACCGAGGTCCCAACCGCGGTAGGATGCACAGGTATTCCTGGCCAGGCCGGGAAGATAAGGTTTTCCATCATCTGAAAATTCCCCATAGTTCCGCATACTTACATGATTCCTTATGCATAGGTCCCAAATAAAACCGTTTTTGGGGAAAGCGATTTTTCGGTTACCGGCATAGTCATAAGTTCCGCCTCTGTCTCCGTAACTCGTGGGCCAGGTTTTTTCCACATAGTCGTTGGCGTAAGCTGCCATGCTCCAGTTATGTCCATCTGCACTCACTTCCGCGTTCACATAAAAATTATCCAGCAGCACAAATTGGTCTGCCAAAGCGTGCTGATTGGGTGTTACATGTCGGGGAAAAAGGCAGAGGGAGGAATCGCCGTTGCCGGAACTCATATCACCCAATACCTGGTCGTAGGTTCGGTTCTCCTTAAGCACATAGAAAACATATTTGATAGGTGTTTCCAGCCCAGGCTTCAGAGGAATTGGATTGCCTTCTTGTCCTTCGGATATTTTTTCAATTTGCTTATTATAAGGGGTATTGCGATATACGGCCTGGGAATATATGGCAAGTTCCTTTTCGTCAGGAACAGGAATGATACTCAAAGCGCCTTTAAACAGGCCACCGATATATTGTACCTCGGTCGGCTTGCCGCTGTCTCCTTCCTTGTATTTGGTTTGTTGGTCTGTATCAACAGGATTGGGCCCATAAGGGTTTGCCATGGATGTGAATCCCTTTCCATTGGCAACGTAAATGCGAGAGCCATTCGTTCTCACGCAGGTGGGATACCAGCCTACTGGAATGAATCCCCTGGAACGGCTCTTGCCAGGCTGGCTTACATCGAAAACCGCCAGACAATTATTGTCGGCATTGGCTATATATAATGTCTTTTGATCGGCACTCAGGGCAACGCTATTGGTGGTAGAGCCTGTTAGTGAATTTGGAAACAGGGCTGTATTGAGCGTTTCAATTACCTTTTTTAAACGGATATCAATAACCGAAACGCTGTTGTCGTTGGCATTGGCTACAAAAAGATATCTACCGTTGGCCGTGGTACAAAGATCATTTGGATTATCTCCTACAGTGATCCGGTTCAGGATCTTGTTTTGACGGATATTATATACCAGTACTCTGTCCCCACCCCAGAGTGAAATATATAATTCCTTTCTGTCTGTCGAGAGCAGGCATGTATAGGCTTCCGCGCCCAATGGCAAACGATGGAGCAATTTCTTAGTGTTAAGATCAATAACATAGAGCGCACTGTCTTCTTTGGTTACTACATACAGTGTATGAGCGGGGTCATTGATCTCTATTCCCGCTGGCGAAATCTTTGTTGGCCATTTCCTGCCCAGTTTAATACTATCTGCCAGGGTCAACCGATTATTTGTTACTGCGTATTTTAGTATCCAGTTGTCGTTACCTCCAGAAGCATAGAGCCATTTTTCATTAGCGCTGAATTTAAGGCCCAGCCATGATTTTGGGATGATCACTTCATCCAGTACTTTTTCGTTCTTTAGGTCTATCAATTGAATGGACTGTGTACTCTGACCGTTATTAGTAACAGCCATAAACCTTGCCCTGGCGCTTAATGTAATATTCAATGGGAGGTCTCCTAAGGTGATGGTTTTACCCACGGGAGTGAGTGACCATCCATTGGGAAGGGTAATCTCCTTGTCAATTAATTGTTCCAAACTCACCTGCGCCCAAACATGTGACCCGGTAAGCAATATTAAGACGGGGAGCAAAAAAAACGGAATTGGAAAATAAGGCTTTCTCATACATATAAAGATATGCAAGTTCCAATTGGCATGTGAATGAAGGAAAGGTTAAGGGGAGCAATAAATCGGGGTACATTGCCCCCATACATTCTCAGTAAAGGTTCACCCACCATTCCTTTTTCCAATTGCCTCCGGGCCCGAGCCTGATAATTCCTGCTTTCTGGCTGAGTTCCTGGTTATGATTTACAAAATCGGTATGTCCGCACCAGGGTTCAATACATACAAAAGGAGCCCCGGGTGCCGCCCAGATTCCGAGTGCGGGCCAGCCTTCGATTCCAAAATCCAGGCCATGCGTTGATTTGTGACAGCGCAGGATAACGATTGAGGACTGCAATCCTTTTAATACGATGGCATCATTGCCAAAGAGCTCCCTGTTCAGGGCCAAATGGCTGCTGCTATCGAGGAATGGTTCCGGCTCAGGCTTCAGCAATCCATTTTCCAGCGTCCACCGGTCAGCTTTTTCCGCCCGGTTGAATTCAAGATAATAGTCATTATATACCGTATGTGGCAACAAAGGCACATTGAATGCGGGATGGCCCCCGATTGAGAAATAAAGCGATTCCTTTGCCGGATTCTGCACCTGGTATCGCAGATATAGGTTTGAATCAAGTAACCGGTAATGCAATTTCAGCAGGAATGCGAAAGGATAGAGTTTACGTGTAAGGTCATCGTCTTTCAAGACAAAAACCGCTTCCCTGTCATTTGATCCTTCCACACTGAAATCTTTTTCCCGGGCAAACCCATGCCGGGCCATATGGTAGGCCTGTCCCCTATAATAATATGTGTCATTCTTCAGAGTTCCCACAATCGGGAATAGCAAGGGAGAATGTTTGGCCCAGAAAGCCGGATCAGCCTGCCACAGGTATTCCAAGCCGTTTGATTTAAGAAGAAGGCTCTGCAGTTCGGCTCCCCTTCTATGAATCTGTACCCGAAGCTGCTCATTTTCCAATATAATCATGAAAGACTAAGTTAAGCTGGAAAACGGATTTTCCGGCCCGTCCCCTTCCACTCAAAAAGAAGCGGAGCAATCCTTGGGAGTATCATTTGTAATATCTAACTTGTTTGGAATCTCATGGCCCTATAGTATCCGCCCCTCTCCAATAAATATCCTTCTGCTTTCCTTTGTTCAACCAAATCCATCTCCTATACTCCGTTTGCCCTCAGTCACTACTTCTTGTCGGGATTGTGAACATTCTAAATTATACAGTATGAAAAAAATGTCTCTTTGGTTAGTCATGGGTCTGGTGCTCTTCATGGCCTCCTGCCAGAACCAGGTTAAGCAGCCTGCCGCGAACGAGGCTAGTGCTGATTCAACAAAACCTGCGGTGCAGCCTAATATCCAATATGCATACACTATCGGGCATCCGGCAGATAATTGGGACAGAGGCAGTCAGGAGAATGTAGCAATTGTACTCAATGCTCTTAAGGCGTTTGAAACTGGAAATGTGGACGAGTGTTTGAAAGCATTCGCCGATTCCGTTCACTGGCAGGGTGATTATTACGATGCGAAAATATCCAAGGACAGCCTCACTTCGATGTTTAAGAATTCCTGGAAAAATCTCGCCAGTATAAAAATTGATATGTCTGATTTTGAATCGGTGATTTCCAAAGACAAGAAAGATGAGTATGTAGGTTTATGGTACAAGCAAAAATGGACTGACAAGAAAGGGAAAACAGATTCCATTTATCATATGGACGATGTGAAAATCATGAATGGAAAGATTGTGGAGCTAGACGAAAAGACCCGGCATTTTCCCGTACCTAAGAAAAAAATGTAGCTCAGCGCTAAGCCGCAGCCAAATGAATGTTTTCCTGATCAACTCACCTAAAATAGAATCTATATGAAAAAGATTATGCTAATACCAATGACTATCTCAATGCTGATAGCATGCAATCCCAATAAACAGCAGGCAAAAGAAGAAAAGCCTGCTGACTCTTCGGCCGCTGTGCAGAAAATGGCAGTCACTTACCCATTCTCGCACAAATATTCTATCAATTGGCAACCGGGCGACGACAAGATCACCTTAATGGTTCTGGAAACATTTAAGAAATATGTTGACGGAGACGTTGCCGGGGCCATGGAAAATTTCGGTGACACTATAGAACTAAATTTTGATTATTATCATTACCGCGGTCCAAGAGACAGTGTGAAAGCCATGTTTACCACAGAAAGAGCCAATATGGCCAGCGACATTGTAGAGCATGATACCTGGCTAGGGGCCTATTACCCCGATTATAAGGCTACATGGGTTACTATGTGGTATAAGGAGAAATGGACAGATAAGAAAGGGAAAATGGATTCCGCATATCATGCTGATGATATCATGGTAAAAGATGGAAAAATTCTGGAGATTGATGGAAAAATGAGGCATTTCCCCAAGCCCCAGAAGAAAATGTAGCTCCAAGGGGCCATTCATGTTAACTCATTCCAAATCCCGTCAATGGCGGGATTTTTTTAATTCTTTGAACGACCAGACTGCGGAACCTTATTGGTGGGGAGAGCCGCCTGCATATTGAATACTCCATAATAGGCAGCGCCCAGCAATGCAGTTTTGGAATTAGTGATTACATAAACGGGTACCTGTTGAAGAAGGGGTTTCATTCGACCGGCATCAATGAAATTCTGATACCAATCACCGTTTTGAAGCAGGGGCAGTAATTTTGGTGCGATTCCGCCGCCCAGATAGCATCCTCCTGTGGCCTTGAGCTTCAACACAAGGTTAGATGATTCTACCGCCAGGTAACGTGAAAAAAGCGACAGGGTCTCCTCGCAAACCGGCTCATGTTGATTCAAAGCCGCATTGCTGATGACGGCTGCAGGATCTTCATTGTCGCGCATTTGCTCCCGAAGCCAGGCTGGAACCGGCTTTTGTTCATACGTGGTTAGAAAGTTAAAAATGGCATGAATACCGGGTCCCGACACAACCCTTTCCCAACTCACATGCCCGAATTGCCGCCGCAGAAAACGCCAGAGTTCCAGGTCCTGTTCCGTTCTGGGTGCAAAATCGCAATGCCCCCCTTCGGCAGCGAATGGATGATGGCGTTTACCATCATAATACAAACCCGCTTCACCAAGGCCGGTACCCGCGGATATGATGGCAATATTACCCTTTCCTGACAGATCACCGGCATGTATAGCTGCCAATTCGTGAACCTTCAGGCCGGCAAGGCCATAGGCATTCGCTTCCAGGTCGTTGATAAATATTACCGGTACCCTGAGCGAAGCGCTCATTGCCTGGCTGTCCAGTTCCCAGGATAGATTGGTGAGTTTTACCTTTCCATTGAGAACGGGCCCTGCCACTGCCATACAAATCCGGTCCGGCCATTCCTCTCCTGCAAACTGGGTTACAATTTCAGCCAGCGACTTGTATTCCTTTGACGCATACCTTGCTTCGCGCAATTGGATTACGGATTTAGAATCGGCTCGATATAATGCCAGGTTGGTCTTTGTGCCTCCAACATCCCCGGCCAGTATGGTTACGGGCTTCTTACCACGCAGGGAACGGGAAGCGAAGGCGATTGAAATTAATGAGCGGGTAGGCATGATGGACCAGTTTATTTACCTGAATTTAGATTATATATCCTGGCACAAATTAAATCGAAATACTATAACCGGGCTTTGCCTTAAAATGACGGAGTGAAGTTTTTACATATTCCGCCTATACTGCCCTCCCACTTCATAGAGGGCATGCGTAATTTGTGCGAGTGAGCAATACTTGACTGTTTCCATCAACTCATCAAACAAATTCTCATTTCGAATGGCAGTTTCCTGAAGACGTTTGAGCATGGCATCACTCCTTGCCTCATTGCGCTTATGGAAATCCCTGAGATTCCTGACCTGCTGTTCTTTCTCTTCAGGGGTGCTGCGAATCACTTCACCGGGGGTAATGGTGGGACTGCCTTTTTTATTCAGAAAAGTATTCACGCCAACTATTGGAAGTTCACCGGTATGTTTAAGCGTTTCGTAGTAGAGGCTTTCTTCCTGGATCTTATTGCGCTGGTACATACGTTCCATAGCTCCCAGCACTCCACCCCGTTCCGAAATGCGGTCAAATTCCATCAACACTGCTTCCTCCACGAGCCCGGTGAGTTCTTCAATGATGAATGAACCCTGGGTGGCATTTTCGGTTTTGGCCGATCCCAATTCACGATTAATTATGAGTTGTATGGCCATGGCCCTGCGAACGCTTTCTTCCGTAGGAGTTGTAATCGCTTCATCGTAGGCGTTAGTATGAAGAGAATTGCAGTTATCATAAATCGCATAAAGAGCCTGCAGGGTGGTACGGATGTCATTGAAGTCAATTTCCTGCGCATGCAGGCTACGGCCGCTGGTTTGAATATGGTATTTCAGTTTTTGAGAGCGTTCATTCCCCCCGTATTTTAGCTTCATGGCCTTGCTCCATATTCTACGCGCCACTCTTCCTATCACACTATATTCGGCATCCATACCATTGCTGAAAAAGAAACTCAAGTTGGGCGCGAACTCGTCAATATTCATGCCCCGGCTGAGGAAATATTCCACATAAGTGAATCCGTTGGCCAATGTGAAAGCCAATTGGGTAACGGGATTCGCCCCCGCCTCGGCAATATGGTAACCACTAATGCTTACACTATAAAAATTCCGGACCTTGTTTTCGATGAAATACGATTGCACGTCGCCCATGAGCTTCAAGGCGAATTCAGTGGAAAAAATACAGGTATTTTGAGCCTGGTCTTCCTTCAGGATATCGGCCTGCACTGTTCCCCGCACCTGCATCAGGGTTTCTGACTTTATTCTCTCATACACCTCCCGGGGCAACACTTCATCACCGCTGAGGCCCAGTAATTTAAATCCCAGACCATTGTTCCCTTCAGGCAGGATGCCCGGTGGGGCCGGGTTGAGGTAGGCCGGGCATGGCAGATCACGAAATTTCTCCATGGCAATTTGCTCCACTTCTGTCCAGGTTCCCATTTCATCAATATATTTTTCGCACTGCTGATCTATTGCGGCATTCATGAAAAATGCCAGTATCATGGGCGCGGGACCATTGATGGTCATACTCACACTTGTCTTGGGATCGCAAAGGTCGAAGCCACTGTAAAGTTTTTTAGCGTCGTCAACCGTGGCGATGCTCACACCGCTGTTTCCAATCTTGCCATATATATCGGGTCGAGGTGCGGGGTCTTCTCCATAAAGAGTCACGCTGTCAAATGCCGTGCTCAGTCTTATGGCGGGTTGGCCAATCGATACATAGTGAAAACGCCTGTTGGTTCTTTCAGGTCCGCCTTCACCCGCGAACATCCGGGTGGGATCTTCGTCCTGCCGCTTCAATTCAAAAACCCCGGCGGTAAATGGAAATCTACCAGGAACATTTTCCTGCAATTGCCATTTGAGGATATCTCCCCAATCCTGATATTGGGGCAGTATTACCCTGGGTATCCTGGTGCCGCTGAGTGACTTTACAAATAGTGGCTGTTTCAGTACCTGGTCCCTTACCTGGTATTCAAAATAATCGGAGTTGAATTGTTTTTGCAGGGCATCCCATTCATTGATCAGTTTCCTGCATTCAGGAGCTAATTTGTTTTCCAGGGAATTCCTGACCTGTTCCAATTCATTGATAGTTGTTGCCGGAAATTTATTGACAGGATTCAGAGTTACTTGT
>CALFNL010000061.1 GCA_937902875.1 uncultured Bacteroidota bacterium
TACTTCTACATTGTCTCCAACCAACCTCACCTGCGGCACCCTGATCATGTGGTTAGTGCGATGTTCCTGTTGCTGCTCTTTTCTAAGACGTGGAGTGAAATTCCCTCCGGGAGGTCCCGGTCTCTGTGGAAATGCCATAAGAAGTTTCGCCATTCCCCTAAAGGAGCATTGATTGATTTTAATTAATAATCATCCCTTGGGGAAGGGATTATTCCGAAGAACGATTCTTTATTTCCAATTCCAGCCGGGCTATTAGTTTGTCAATGGACTGGGCACCTGAATCGCCTTTGCCCTGAAGCCTGACAGATACCATATTTTCATTCATTTCTTTTTCTCCAACAACCAGCATATAAGGCACCCTGGCTAATTCCGTGTCTCTGATCTTCTTCCCTATTTTTTCACTCCTGTCGTCAATTTCAGCACGAATATCCGCATTTTTCAACGATTGTAAAATATTTTGTGCATAGGGCAGAAACTTGTCGCTAATAGGTAAAATCTTTACCTGTAAAGGCGCCAGCCAAAGCGGGAATTTACCTGCATAGTGTTCCAGCAGGAAACCTATGAATCTTTCGTGTGTGCCCAGCGGAGCCCGGTGGATGATCAATGGAGTTTCGGGCATATTCTCCTTATTGGTGAATTCCAATTTGAATCTTCTACCCTGGGCAAAATCCACCTGGTTCGTAGCCAGGGTAAACTCCTTTCCAATCGTGCTCCATATTTGTACGTCAATTTTGGGACCATAAAAAGCGGCCTCATCAGGAACCTCAACATAAGGAGTTCCTGTCCGGATCAGAACATCCCTTACCAATGCCTCTGTTTCATTCCATAATTCTGGTTCATCTATATATTTCTGGCCCAATTTTGCGGGATCGTGAAGGGAGAGTCGCATGATATATTTATCAATGCCGAAGATCCTGAAATACTTCAGGTACATTTCATTCACTGCCTTGAATTCGTCAAAAAACTGTTCTTTGGTGCAGTAAATATGGGCATCATTCATGTGGAGGCAACGCACCCGCATCAAACCGAATAATTCACCACTCTGCTCATAGCGATAGCAGGTACCATATTCAGCGAGCCTGAAAGGCAAATCCTTATAGCTTTTGGGTTCAGCAGCAAATATTTTATGGTGATGCGGGCAATTCATGGCTTTCAGATAATATTTCACTCCTTCCAATTCCATGGGAGGATACATACTATCCTGGTAGTAGGGTAAATGCCCGCTGGTCAAATACAAAGCTTCTTTGGCAATATGGGGAGTGACCACACGCTTATACCCCGCCCTGGCTTCTGTTTCTTTGGCCAGTTTTTCCAACTCTTCAATAACCACGGCGCCATTTGGCAACCATAAAGGCAGGCCCGGTCCTATATCATCATCAAAACTAAAAATGCCTAATTCTTTACCTAATTTCCGGTGGTCTCTCTTTTTAGCTTCCTCCACCCTTGCCAGATCTTCTTCCAATTCCTTTTGATTAGGAAAACTCACGCCATATATGCGGGTCAATTGCTTATTCCTTTCGTCTCCCTTCCAGTAGGCGCCTGCAATATTGGTGAGCTTGATTGCCTTTATGAGCCCGGTATTGGGGATATGCGGCCCCCTGCAGAGATCTGTAAAATGTCCTTGGGTATAAAAGGTAATTTCACCATCTTTCAGGCCCTGCAAAAGGTCTAATTTATATTCATCCCCTTTTTCTTTGAAATATTCAACAGCTTCGGCCTTGGGAATTTCCTGGCGCTTGTAAGGATTATTCTGTTTGGCCAGTTCTGCCATTTTCAGCTCCAGTTTTCTCAAATCTTCCTCCGTGATATGGCGGCCCCCCAGGTCCATATCATAATAGAATCCATTCTCCACCGGAGGCCCTACCCAAAATTTAACGCCGGGAAAAAGGGCCTCAACTGCTTCCGCCATCAGGTGGGCAGATGAATGCCAAAAAGTGGATTTGCCTTCGCTGTCTGCCCAGGTCAGAAGCTTGATTGTGCTGTCCTTATAAATGGGCCGCATCGCGTCCCAAACCTGTCCGTTCACTGAAGCAGCCAGGACCTTGCGCGCCAGACCTTCACTGATAGACCTGGCAATATCCATGGCTGAAGAACCAGTCTGATATTCTCTCACTGCCCCATCGGGAAATGTAATTTTGATCATAATATTATTTGTTCGCGATTTCCGGAGTGCAAATTTAACGAAGTATTGGCGTATAGCTTAAATTCATGTTCACGATTTGCTTCGTATTCAAACTATTTTTGTAATTAATAGGATTCGAAATGAAAAGAGTTTTATTGTTAGGCCTCCTATTCCATTTTTCGGGCACATTTGCACAGGATTTGAGCGGACAATGGCGGGGCACATTCAATTCAGCAGGAAATATAGTGGCCGGAGAAGGTAACACCGAATATGTGCTTGAGTTGGAAGTAAAGGGCAATTCCATCACGGGTTATTCATATACAGATTTTGATTTCCCCGGCCGGCGATGCTATGTTTTATGCAGGCTCGAAGGTAATTATAAACCCAGCAGCAACTCAATGGTGGTTACTGAGATTGAAAAAATAAAATCCAATACCCCTCCCAATTTTGTGGACTGTCTGCAGACTCATATCCTCACGTTTTTCAAACAGGGAAACACTGAAAAGCTGGTAGGCAGATGGCAACCCGCACGCAAAATAGACAACTGCGGAACCGGCAGCACGGAATTAGAGCGGAAACTTCTCACCAGGATCGCACCCCCCAAAGCGAGTGCGCCACTGGTCAAAACCAATCCCAAACCCAAGAATCCTGCACCAGCTACCAAATCCACAAAGCCTCCGGTTACCAAAAAATCAGGAGCCCCCCTTGCAAAGAATTCCCGCCCTGTACAAAAGAAAACAATTGTGAAGCCCAAAGTGGAAGCTCCAAAAAATGTGCAGACAAAACCTAAGCAGCTCAGCCTGGCAAAAGACAGTGTAAGAGTACTCAGCCCGGAACTTCCGAAAATCACGGAAAAAACCGTTATCAAAGGATATGAAAACCGCAGTAAGCAATTACTCAGAACGATTGAAGTAAGTCCGGATGACTTCAGAGTTGACCTGTATGACAATGGAGAAATTGACGGCGACAGCATATCCGTATTTTTTAATGGGAAATTATTGGTCTCTCACCAAAGGTTAAGCGATAAAGCCATCAGTTTAAATATCAGGATTGACCCTGCGCGGAATGAAAATGATCTTGTGATGTATGCCGAAAACCTGGGCTCAATTCCGCCCAACACGGCCCTGATGATTGTTACTGTTGGCGATCAGCGATATGAAGTGAGGATCACCTCAACCGAACAAACAAGTGGTACCGTAAGATTCAAGCTTAAAGAATGAGGGAAAGCTAATTTCAAACCGGGAGTGAAGGAGAAAGTGAGGGGATTGCACATCGCCTGATTCAAATATCAGAACGATTGCTTCGGCAATTAGCCACCTGCTTATTTTACGCGAGTGCGGGTGCGTGTATTTTCTTCCGGCCATATCCTGACAAGAGGATAATTCCAAAAGAGTGGCGGCAGGATGTGAATTTTATGAAGAGTATTCAAATATGGTTTTGGGGTTAAGAAATCGGTTAGTATCCAAATAGCTTTGTTGTAATCGGGCAATCAACAGGTTTTGCCGCCTTACACAAAATGGACCGGAAATTTGTGCTTCAAATTTTAATGCCTGGCCGGGAAGAATGGCTCCTTCTCCGCAACGCCTTCAACGGTAATGTCAATTTCTTAGAGATCCAATCAGGGATTCTTCAGCTTCATTGATAACGTGAAAGTGAGTGGTATAATCCTGACAGCTAAGAATTCCCTTCATAAATTCTGCATGGCACATTTTATTTGAATAATAGGTAATCGCCTTTTTTCTCAGTGCCAGTACATCTTCATTACTCATATTCAGGATCTGATGTATCTGCTCATCAAGTTCATCAAGCGAAGAAAATACGATCGCTTCCTCTCCATTCTTCAGGTTCGGAAACAACCATTCCGCATAGTTGGTCAGAGGAATTGTGCCAATTGCCATTGATTCAACCAAATTGTGGGATAATGGAATTACCAGCCCGGGAGGACAAAGAAAAAAATCTGCAGAAGAAAGTAATTCCATCCAGTAAGCCTGGTTAATTCGAACCCTGTTATCAATCAAAACCACCGAATTAATATAGTCTCCGGCCAGTAACTCCGAAATCTCTCCGCTACTGCTAATCAATTTTACTCCGGGAATTGTTTTTAGGTGTTCTATAATTTCGTACCTGGAAAGTTTTCCGCAAACTTCATTTATCAATTTATTTTGATAGTCTCTATTACTGTTGCCTGAAAAAAGAATTCTAATGCCGCGCCTGGACTTTCTATATTTTTCGAGAGAATGATGCGCCTCATATTCACAGTATAGTTGGGGATGCATGATATAGGGGCAAAGGAAATGGCCAGCTCCCGATTCAACTATTGGAGAAAGGTCGTAGTGCACATGAATTTCCTTTAAAAAACTTTGGTGGGCATATTTCTTAGGCCTGTCCGTACATAAATACAAATTCTCTTTTGAAGAAGCCGGGCCCCAAAGTAGCCGGGCATTGGGATGCCATTTCAACATTTTCGCAATTGAAAGGGCTTTCCTTCCCGGAATAGTTCGTATATAAACAGGAATGCCAGCCATTTGAAAATTTATCAGCAGCATTCTAAGCGTTCTGCTCACAATTGGTTTTCGTACATCCAAAAGCACTCCATGAGAATTTCCTTTTTTAATATAAAAGGCGGAATATTTGAGGAGACAAATCAACGATTGCAATAAAGATCCTATCATATGAGTTTTATTGCGCGTTCCTGATGTTTCAACAATTTAGGAATTGTTCCATATGATGGCGAAAATGCTGATCACCTGGGCTGCTCATGATCGAGGACTAAGTTGTTACTCTGCTCAATGTATTCAGGAATAATTGAACGAATAATCCGCTTAACCAGGGCATAGTGATGGTGAATTGCCAGGTCTATTAGCCTGCCAACCTGGTAATTGAAATTGACAGGGTCAATTTCGCTGCGCTTCGCAAGCATGATCGTGGGATGATAGGTAGGAAGAAATGTTTCGGATTCTTTAAATAATTCTTCATACATTTTTTCACCAGGCCGGAGACCCGTGAATTCAATAGGAATTTCATTTTCGCCTGTGTATCCCGCAAGCTGAATCATCTTCTTTGCCATATCCAATATCCTGATCGGCTTTCCCATATTAAACACAAAAATTTCACCCCCCTTCCCCATTACACATGCTTCCAAAACCAGGCGGCTGGCTTCCGGAATTGTCATGAAATAACGCGTAATATCTGGATGGGTTATGGTTACGGGTCCTCCCCTCAATATCTGATTTTTGAATATTGGCACTACTGAGCCAATGGATCCCAATACATTTCCAAACCGGGTTGTAATAAATTGGGTATCCTTCTGTTGTTCGGAAAGTGATTGTATATACATCTCTGCAATCCGTTTTGTAACTCCCATGATGTTGGTGGGATTTACAGCCTTATCCGTGGAAATATAAATGAATTTCTTAACTCTTGAATTTATGGAAATATCAGCCAAAATACGGGTGCCTAACACATTTGTAAGGATTGCTTCCGTTGAAAAATACTCCAGCATGGGAACGTGCTTGTATGCGGCTGCATGAAAAACATAATCCGGTTTGTATCGCATAAAAATATCTTCCACTCTTTCTTTGTCCCTAATCGACGCCAGTTCCAAGCATAGGTCAACACTGTCATTAAGGTCCTGCAATTCCATTTGTAAACCATGCAGTCCCGATTCCGATTGATCCACCAACACCAGGCGCTCAATCTTATACTTGATAATCTGACGGCAAATTTCGCTGCCAATGGATCCCGCACCACCCGATACCAATACAACCGAATTGTCAAAACACGCTTTTGACTGTATATTATCAAACTGAATTTCGTCCCTCTCCAACAAGGATTCAATTGTCAATTCCCGAAGCTGGTTTACACGGAAAATACCGTTCTTCCATGCTTCCGGGGGCGGCAGCGTAGTTATTTTAATATTCCGGGCATTACAAAAGTCAGAAAATATGATCTTCTTGTCAGGATCCAAATTACGGTCGGCTATAATTATTTCGTGTATGATTTTCTCTACAAGTAGCTTTTCCAGGCCCTTATTAGAGTCGTATATTTTGAGTCCGTCCAGTGTCTTTCCTATTAAATTGACGTCCCTCTCAATAAATCCAACTACTTTCATCTTGTTATATTCCTCAAGCTCAATTATATTTTTTGTGGTAATTCCAAGTGACCCGGCTCCGAAAATCAGGATATTTCGATAGTTTCTTTCAGCGGGCATTTGACTCCTTCTGTATATTTCTTTTACCATGAGCCGGAATGCTATGAGAAAAGTGCATCCAATGCAAAAATTAGTGATCACCAACTCGAAAGTCATTACTCGAAGAAATCTTGTGTGCCACCATAGAAAAAGCAGGATGAACCATACGGTGGTCATACATAATGAAAAATAGATCACCCGCTGAATATCCTTGATTTCTGAATAGCGGATAATTCCGCAATAGGTCTTAAAATAAAAGGTAAATATTAACGAGATGAATGTATTTATCACTATTGCGCCATTGTATGCCAACAGGCTGTGCATGCTAAGCCGCATATGCTGAAAGATGTATACAGACAATAAAAATGCAAAACAAATAAGTATTTGTTCTATGCAGAAAATTATCCATCGCGGTGCCAGACTCTTAAACAGTCTTACCGACATATACATGATTTAGAAAGGGAGATCATATTAATACCCATTATTTGTAATCTCAGTCAGGAGACCCAGGCAATAGATTCTCACAGATCCTGGATTTGCAGGCCGCTTCAATATGTCTTAGCCTGCTATTGGTGATATGAAAAATGGAGAGTAAGGTCCATCCAATGATGGAAAAATATTTCCCCACAGTGGATCTTAACAGGTACACTCTGTTTAGCCGTATTTTCAGGGGAAGAATTTCCTTTACATAAAAGCCTTCAGGATCGTCTGAGTTCTTAAGTAGTTCATTTTCATCAATAAAAACGAGCGAAGCCAGATCGGTGATACCGGGTTTCGTTTGTAGAACCATTTGTTGCGATTTTGTGTAGAGCCTCACAAATTCCCTTAATTCAGGCCTGGGGCCAACAATGCTCATATCGCCAGTTAGCACATTGAGCAATTGTGGTAGTTCGTCTATCTTGTACTTCCGTAAGTAAATGCCCAGTCTGGTTATTCTTGAGTCATTATTTGACACAGTAAGTAACCTTCCACTCCCTGCATTGCTATACATGGTTCTGAACTTCAACACCATGAAATTCCTGCCATTCTTCCCAACGCGCCATTGTCTGAACAATATATTTCCCTTTGAGTCTGCCTTGATGGCTATTGCCACCAGGAGTAATATTGGGGCGAGGAGCAGCAGGCTCGTTGACGCAATAAGATAATCACAGAATCGCTTCATGAACATAACTATTCACGGCCTTTACAACTGCCGAAACAATAAAGTCAACCTGATCATTTGAAAGTTGAGGATAGATAGGCAGGGATATCTCCCTGCAATAGTTGGAAAAAGACACAGGAAAATCAGTCATCATATACCCTTTTTCCCTGAAGAATGAAAACATTGGCAGCGGAACAAAGTGTACATTGGCGGACACTCCGGAATTGATGATTTTCCTGATTATATTATCGCGTTCCTTTTCAGAAATACCTTTGATTCGGAGCGGGAATATGTGATAAGATGATTCCTTAAGCTCATCCATTTGCGGAGGCAATAGGGCCCAATCGTAATTCTGAAATGCATTCAGATATCGAAGGGCTACTCTTTTTCGCTCCGGAAGTAAATGCCTCTCATATTGCCTCAGCTGAGCCAGGCCAATGGCAGCGCAAATGTCTGGCAAATTGATTTTCAAACCCTCAGATATGATATCATAACGCCATTCTGATCCCTGCATCTTGGCGTAAGCATCTTTAGTTTGGCCATTCAGGCTATTGAGCTTCATCCAGGAATATATCTCTGCATTATCAAAAGGAGAGGGAAGATTTAAGCCAATAACACCTCCTTCCGCAGTAGTTATATTCTTCACAGCATGAAGCGAATAAATACTTATGTCTGCCTGAAGGCCTGAAGGTTTTTTACCATATGTGGCTCCCAATGAATGGGCCGCATCTGCAATTATGAGGGGCCTGCCAAGTTGCTCCTGGAAATGATTTTCTTTTTTAAACAATGCCCGCACAGGTTCATCATCCAAAACCTGGCGGATGGCTTCATAGTCGCAGGGCCAACCCGCGAAATCAACCGGGATCACGGCCTTGGTTTTGAAACTTATTGCCTTTTTTATTTGTTCCACATCCATCACCATTTGGTCATTAATGTC
>CALFNL010000062.1 GCA_937902875.1 uncultured Bacteroidota bacterium
CGGTGTAAAGTAAGCAGCCCATAAGTTCCCGGTTCAAAAGGCAAAATTTCCCGAATTGAGTATTTGAGTTCGGCAATTTTGGCAAAGCGGAGTATTGCGTCATACATCACATCTCCCGAAATATATACTCCTTTTGAAATCCCTTCTGAAATTAAATGAGCAGCTCCCTGTTGGGAAGAACAGAATAGAAGATCAGACAGGTGATCGGTCACAATCCTGTTTATTTCCTCGGGCATTGCCCGGTTAAAACTACGTAAACCGGCTTCGATATGAATTACAGGAATTTGCATTTTGGATGCAACAACGGAACCGGCAAGAGTAGAATTAGTATCGCCATATAGAAGAACGCACCGTGGCAGAGACTCCAGGCCCAGAAGATAATTTTCCAATTTCTCCATGATCCTGGCAGTTTGCGCACCCTGATTGCCTGAGCCGCAATCCAGATTAATTGAATATGGGGGGATCCCTAATTCTTCCCAAAATACCCCGCTCATTTTGTCGTCATAGTGCTGACCAGTATGAATGATGATTTCCTGAATTTCATAATCCTTCAGGGCCATTGAAACTACGGCGGCTTTCACAAATTGAGGTCTTGCACCTACTACTGAAACTATCATCTTCTGATTAGCCTGGCCTTTTTAACCAGTGATGTAAGAGGTGAAATTGTTCGCATCATCGCCCAATATAATTTCTGATGTTTCAAATCAGTGCCAAACTCTTCATGAGACCTGTTGGGAGCGTTAATGAGACCTATAAATTCGTCCAGAGAAAAATCCAGTTTCTTGCTCACGTATTCCATGTCCTCTATTACCAGGTCGGGATCATAAGGAGGTCTTGCCAATTCCTGGATGGCTTCCTGCTTTGTCATTTGATTTGAAAAAATCAGATTGCTAAGATGAGCCTTCCGCTTGTCAATTCCGAATTTTACAGGCAGTACGTAACTTTGGTAAAAGCGGGTATAAATATTCTCAAAGTGCTTTCCTCCATAGTCTCTCCAACCCAGGTTTTCTATTAAGAATTCCTTTACTTCTCTTTTATCATAATCAACATAATTTAACAGCTCAGTTATCCGTTTTCTTTTTATAGCTGTATAGTACCCGAATTGCCAAACACCAAGGGCCGGCAAATTTTTCAAGCTTCCGTTTTCGAACCGTCTATGAATATTCTTCAGATTTGTGAGGTCGAACTTATTGTAATTCCAGGCTCTCGGCAATACGGCTTCCGTAACAATATTCTTTCCGCTGAGAATATATTTGATATTGAATTTATTTGCCGTTTGATACAATGCGCCAAAGATCATATGATCGGCGGGCACATCCAGGTCCAGTACCGAAGACCTGTAATATGAACGCTGGAGAGATTTCATTTCTTCCCAGTCCATCACGATGGTGTAGAGATTAAATCCAAGAGTCTTTATGATATTTTCAATATTATTGACGGCGAGTTCCAGGTTCCATCCATAGTCAAAATGAACTACCAGTGGACGAAGACCCTCCCGCTTTGCCAGGTAGGCGAGATAGGAGGAATCAGCGCCGCCACTCAAACCCAAAATGCAATCATATTGCCTGCCCTTACCTGCATCCTTGATCTTATTCACTGCCAAAGCCAGTTTCTTCCTGCCTTCATCTCCAGTAAAGACTCCATGCCTTTCAGCCTCTTTGTAGCTGCGATAGTAATTGCATATCCCATTTTCATCGAATGAAATATCAGGATCGGCGATGGTATCCATTACGCTGATCGAACATTGCTGGTAAGGCCTTCCATAATTGATAAGAGGATCTCTCTTCAACGCTTCTTCGTGATACCATTTTATGGAAGTTGTTTTATCTGCAAGCATAAATTTTCTCAATTATTTCTACCACTTTCAAGCCCTCGA